>DASXMC010000031.1:0-6709 GCA_036495885.1 Allostellaceae bacterium
CACGCCGCACGGCGGCAGTCAAGCGCACCGACGACGGCCACCCGGTCCACAGCTTCCGCACGCTGCTCGCTGATGTCGCCACCGTGATGCGAAACACAGTCCGTCTCGGCAAGGACCTGTGCGCCACCCTCCTGGCTACGCCCACCCCCTTCAACAGCACATCTTCGACCTCATCGGGATCTCGCCGGCCGCCGATCTGTAGTCATAAAAACTGCCGTCCCCTCCGGCCAAACCCGCGCAACCGGCCGCTTTCGCACTTCGAAAGGGGTAAAGTTCCGGTTAGAAACGTCGATGCACGCGGGCGGGCCTAGCGCGCAGACTTAGGTGAGGTGGTCGCGAGAAGTTCTTTGAGCTTGTCGGCAAAGACCCGCGGGGGGTCCGCGGGGACGAGGTCGCGGATCTTCTTTGCGGCTCTCGCCCCGATTTCTCGGGCCTCTTCTCTCCTCGCCCAGAATCGCTCGAGGGCGTCCCCGACAGAGCCGACGGTTGGCGCCTCGGCCAAAAAGCCGGTTATCCCGTCCTCGATAAGTTCGCCACCCGCCACGCAGGTCGCGACGACTGGTCGCCCACACAACATTGCCTCGACCAACGCCAACGGCAGACCTTCAATCCGGGAGGGCATGACCATAACGTGATTGAGCTCCCAAATCTTCTCTATCCCGGCGACGCGGCCCTCAAATACGATGCGATCGACGAGCCCGAGCCGCTGCACCAAGCGCTCTAGGCTCTCTCGGCTGTCGCCGTCGCCATACAAATGTAATTGCCAGTTGCGGGCCGCCCATTTTGGCTCCGCCAGCACCTCGAAAAGAATATCCTGGCCCTTACCCGGCGGGTCCAACCGACTGACGCATGCGAGCCTCAATTCCCGGTCTCGTCCCAATGGCGGCCAAGGGGGCGACGCGCCAAAGTCAACGTTATAAGGATTGCGAACAACCTCTGCATTGTGGAGCTCACAACCGATCTGTTTTTCCGCTATGCGGCGGTTTGCATCCGAAACGAAATAGCAGCGCAGTGCAGCCGCGAGGGCCGCCCGGTACCGCACCGCCAAAGCATCAGTCGGCCACCAGAAATACTGATTGCACTGTACGATGATCGCAAAGGGCAAACGTCTCGCCGCGCACATTTCAAGCAAATCAAGCGGCGGAAACGGCGCACCGTCGGAGATTACTACAAGCTCCGGCCGCCTTACGGCAACGAGCCGTTCGACGGCTACCGTAACGTGCGCTTTATTGGGTGCGGTTAAAGCATGCCAAGCCCGCTTGCGCAGCGGATACGAGCGGGGCCGGGAATGGACCTCCGCGCCATGCCGGGTCAGATCCAGAACCCGCTGATGCGGCGGCGAGGAGATAGTGACACTGGCGGCAACAGCATAGCCCTCCGCCCTCAGGTGCAACGCCGCACGCGACCAAAGTTCCTCGGCACCGCCGCCCCAAGGGGGGTAACTGACGCTCGCAACAAAGAGGATCGATTTGTGCGGCATGACAAAGCTCTCATGGGTCATGGGGCGGGTGCTGCTGGTGGTGGGGAGCAGCTCGCGGCGCCATGCTTCCCGTGGCTTAGCCGCGTTCAAATTCACCGGCTCGGCTGCGGTTGCCCAAACATCGGTAACATCTGACGGCGCAGACGCCCAAGCCGCGCGCGGATCGGCTGTGGGATCATCGCTTTGAGCCGTGAATGCCGAAGCCGAATTGGAAACTCAGGCATCAAATCCTCGTTGACAACGTATCGACGATCAAAAGCGTCGTAGTCCAACGACGCGGCCGGAACGATGCGCTCTTCCCAACGAGATACCGCGAATTCCGGATCAGAATCGCCAAAATCGAGCGGAGCGTCCTTTTTTGCGGCAACGGTACTGCTCCAGTCCGGTTTCCCCTCATGCCAGAACCCGGTGCGCGCCTCGATTGCCGGACGTCTGGTCCGCAACCGCCGCTCGATCTGCTCAGGCGATCGGTATTGATAGTGCTTCAGCCATATCCGGACAGGATAAGCAGGGGCGACAAACATAGTCGCGGGATAACCGCCGAACTGATCCGAAGTCCATCCGATATCGTCGCTATGCCTGAAAAAGCGCAGCTCACCCCAGTTATTTCGGTAATAACGTAAGCGCTGCTGGATCGGAGTTTCCAAAAATTTTACAGGATCTTTTCGGTATAGAATTGCGTCTTCATCAGTAAAATAGTAATTCAGACTGGCAGACCAGACAGTCCGGAAACGATCGGCGACCTTAGCGAGAAATAATCGTGGGTCATCTATATAGAACTCATCGGCATCCAACCCGCACCACCAATCTTGAGGGCCGGCGTTTGCGCGGAATGCATTGAAAATATCCGCACGCAAACTGTTTGTATAGAGGATGCTATCCTGCTTGTATGGTACAATTTGTGGATGCTGTTGGGCAAATTTATTAACCAGCTCCCAAGTTCCGTCATTGCTTCCATTGTCAAAGACGTAAATGTGATCACACCAAGGGAGGGCTGCAAGAAGTGTCTCCTGTAAAATATCCACTTCGTTTTTGACAAGGCATAAACCATGTATCTTCATGTTGCCGCCTCGATTGATGGACGCCGATTGTCAGTCGGAAGCTTCGATTTAGGCGTCCGTGCAGTGTAGATTTTCGTTGTGCCTCGAATCACGCCAATCATACGGCATCTTGAGAACCGTCGGAGAACGCCACTGTCCCACAAGCTATAGTCGCTGACGAGCATTTCTGTCTGTAAATAGCTGCCAAAGTTAGGGTCGGTGCAAGTAATGCGCCATCAATAGCCGTTAGCGCCTTGATGCCGAGGTTTGGTGTCGCAGGCGGTGATGACGCCGGCGCGGTCGCCGGCCCGCTCAAAAGGCTGGGGTTTGTCATCATAGGCCGGCCAATTGGCGATTGGTCGCGACCTGGAGATCGGTAGGCGACTAAAAGCGTCGCGTTTGCGCAAGTCGGGTGACAAAATCATTGCTGGTCAATAGAGGGTGCGTGTTAGGTTATTCGAAATCCCAGGGCAGGCAATCCCCGCACGAGCTCGCGCCTGCGGCTGTTCACCGCACCGTGAGCTGGCAGGAGTGGGATATCCGCTTATCGGCGCAATCTATCGAATGTGATCGGCGGGTCGCGCACGCGCATGCCGGCCGCGTGGCAGATCGCGTCGGCGATGGCGGCGGAAACGTCGACGACGCTGATCTCGCTCAACCCTTCAAAGAGGGTGGATTTCTCCTGTTTGGATCGGGTTCACCCCGTCAATGCCCCATCGCCTCTGCAATCGGCACCGCGCGCGACCCGTTCCGTTTGCTGAAGACCAGCCGGATCAGCAACCGGCCGCCGCCGAAAATCGCCGGAGAAGCCCGACCCTGGCGAGGCGGCGAGCAGCCGCCGAGCTGTCGGCAATCAAATCGCAAGCCAGCGCGAGCCCGGCGCCGCTACGGGCGTAGTTGACGAGCGATTCTACCAAAGCTTGGGGGTGGCGGAACGGGCCGACTTCGTGCTGGCGACGCTGGCGATGCCGCCGTAACTCTCGCGCGGCATCGTTACTAGCCGCCCGATGGCGGCGTTAGGCGGCCCGCTGCTTATGGGCCTTCAGGTCGTTGCGATCAACCTTGCGTTAGGGCAGACGCGTTGTGATCCGGGCCAAATAGGCGAAGCGACACCAGCGGAGCAGGCGTCGGTATTTACATCGCCAGCCCAGACTATCAGGCGGGACTAGGTGCGAAATGCGCAGTGCGGCTCCCGATCGGGGGCCGCCCGCCCTATATAGGGCGGCATGCCCTATGCCAGCCTGCGCGAATTCATCGACCGGCTCGAAGCGAGCGGCAGGCTGGCGCGGGTCACGGCACCGGTCTCGCCCTGTCTGGAAATGACCGAGATCCAGACCCGCTTATTGGCCGAAGCGGGGCCCGCGGCATTGTTCGAGAATGTCGTCGCCTCCGACGGCGTTCGCTATCCGATGCCGGTTCTGGTTAATCTCTTCGGGACGGTCGAACGGGTTGCCTGGGGCATGGACCGCGAACCGGGTCAACTGCGCGAAATCGGGCAGACCCTTGCCTTTCTGAAGCAGCCGGAGCCGCCCGGCGGCTGGCGCGAAGCGCTCGACTTGCTGCCGCTACTGCGCACGGTGATGGCAATGCGCCCGCGCACGGTCGCGGCCGCACCCTGCCATGAGATCGTATTGCGCGGGAGCGAGATCGATCTCACAGCACTGCCGGTGCAGACCTGCTGGCCTGGCGAACCGGCACCCTTGATCACCTGGCCGCTGGTGGTGACCAAAGGGCCGGGTGTCGGCCGCGAGGACGGGTTCAATCTCGGCATCTACCGAATGCAGGTGACCGGACGCGACACCACGCTGATGCGCTGGCTAGCTCACCGCGGCGGGGCGCAGCACCACCGCCGCTGGGGGGCCGAGAGGCGTGAGCCATTGCCGGCGGCGGCGGTGATCGGCGCCGATCCGGGAACGATCCTCGCCGCTGTCACACCCGTTCCCGACACCTTGTCCGAATACCAGTTTGCCGGTCTGTTGCGCGGCCGGCGAGTCGACCTGGTCGATTGCAAAACCGTGCCGCTGAAGGTGCCGGCGCAGGCCGAAATCGTGCTCGAAGGCCACGTCGCGCTCGACGAGTTCGGCGACGAAGGTCCCTATGGCGACCACACCGGTTATTACAACGCGGTCGAGCGGTTTCCGGTCTTTCGCCTGTCGGCGATCACGATGAGGCAATCGCCGATTTACCTCTCAACCTTTACCGGGCGACCGCCGGACGAGCCCTCGATCCTCGGCGAAGCACTGAACGAGGTCTTCATCCCATTACTGCAGCAGCAATTTCCCGAGATTATCGATTTCTGGCTTCCACCCGAGGGCTGCTCCTACCGCATTGCAGTGGTGGCAATCAGGAAGGCCTATCCTGGCCATGCCAAGCGGGTGATGATGGGTGTGTGGTCGTTTCTGCGTCAGTTTATGTACACAAAATTTGTGATCGTCGTCGACGACGACATCGACGCGCGCGACTGGAAGGAGGTGATGTGGGCGATTTCGACCCGCATGGACCCGGTGCGCGACATCACGCTTGTCGACCACACCCCGATCGACTATCTCGACTTTGCCTCGCCCGAAGCGGGGCTCGGCGGCAAAATCGGGCTCGACGCCACCGGCAAAACGCCGCCCGAGACCCGACGTGATTGGGGCCGGCCGATCCGGATGGCCGAAGCGACGATCGCCGAAGTCACGCAGAAATGGCCGATCTACGGCTTGCCCGGCTCCGGCAAGCCGATCTGGAAACCAGATCGAGGAGGATGAACACTGCGCCGCCTCGGTCGCGACAACGGCACTGGCGCGCGTATTCGCCTACTGAATGGCTGGTTGTCTCTAAGCCGCGCAGCTGTCGGCGCACGCGCCTCTTCGGTCCCTTGATTTGGGATCATTGCTATGATCCGGACTAGGTGATCATCAGTTATTGATCCAGTCGCGCATGAAACGGGCATGGCAGTCCCGCTCGCCTGGCATCTTGATCCACCCCGCCAATAGCCGTGGCGCTGCCAGTAACAATCGGTCGCGCAGATGGGTCGAGTTGTGCGCGTACTCCTCGAAGGTTGAGATCGTTATCTTCTGGTTGTGCGGGTCGTCCTGGAAACGGCTCGCGCACAGCGCCACAGTTTCCTGATAGGGCCGGCGGTGGGCGCCCGATCCCAGGTAGGCATTGGCGACGGCGGTGGCGCGTGGGAAATCCAGCGCCATGATCGCATCGTCGAGCTCACCGAGCAGTGCCTGAGGCGTGCGGCGGCCGGCGTCAAACCCGGCACATTCCTGCTCGATGACCGAGTTGTAGAGTTTGTTCTCGTGCGCCACGTCGTTGATAAAGCTCGCCATCAGATAAAGGATGCGCGGCTGGTACGCATTGTCGCGGCTGCGGATCCAGTTATTGGCTACGTTGCAATAATCGAATGGGTGTTGGCCGTTGGTGAATTGCCGCCCCACCGTCGTGCGCAGGATCAATTCGGCGGCGCCGAGCTGAATGGTGTCACCGAGGCTGCGGATCGACTTGCCATTCTTTAGATGCTTGGTCAGCAAATCCCAGACGTGGTCACTGTCAGCGGTCATCAGCTGCTCGACCAGCTCTTCGACCTCGGCGGGGTCCAGCGGCGCCTTGTTGGTGTGCACAAGGGTCTTGCTGGCATCATCGGGAAACTCGGCGGCCAGCCGCACGCAGACCGAGTCGTAAAGCGAGTAATAGAGCGGGCCGACCGCCATATCGGGCACACCCATGTAATAGACGCCATGCGCCTGCTCCCAGCCGACGACATCGGCGAGATCGGTGATCGCACGCGCTCGGATCGCCTTGTGCCCGGTGTTGCGCGCCTTGCGCCCGACGACGGTGTCCTGCAGATCGATCAGACCGAGAAATTCGAGCTGCTCGCGCAGCATTGGGCGCAACTGCTCGTCTTCTGCCATGCCCAGGAACAGGCCGTAGGAGCGCCGCGCGTCGCCGCTGACGGTCGCGATCATATGCGAATGCAGACGTTCCTCGGCCGAACCCTGTTCGCGGATCGGCTCATCGTCGTCCTGCCATACGACCGGTCCGTAGTCCGGCGGCGGCACGTTGATGCCCTTCATCGTCGCATAGCGGCCGGGATATTTGCCCAGCAGCTGGTTCCATATGTCGAGCCCGGCCGGGATGTACCACACGCTCTGCAGCAGCGGCAGCAGCCGGTATTTCTCCGGCAGGTACGGCATCAGAC
>DASXMC010000032.1:0-6225 GCA_036495885.1 Allostellaceae bacterium
GGTGGGCGCGGTGGCGATCGTCGTGATGACCGCGTGCTTCCCGCAGAACCGTGCCGCCTTTTTCGTGACCCTGGCGCTGTGGGGTGCCGCATGTGCGCTCGTTGCCACGCTTTTGCGCAATTTCGCCTCCTATGCGGCAGCGCTGGCCGGCTATACCGCGGCGATCATTGCGAGCGATCAACTCGGCGCCGTCGGCGGTCTGAACGGAAACGCCTTCCTGCTCGCCGTCTACCGCTCAAGCGAGATCTGCATCGGCATCGTGTGCGCCGGAATCGTGCTCGCCGCGACCGATTTGGGCGGCGCCCGGCGCCGGCTCGCCACGCTGTTCGCCGCCATTTCGGTCGAGATCAGCCGGCGCTTCACCGGCACATTGGCCACCGCCGGAGCCAGGTTTGAGGAAACCCAGACGGTCCGGCGCGAGCTAGTTCGCCGCGTTATCGTGCTCGAACCGGTCATCGACGAGGCGCTCGGCGAGTCCTCCCAGCTCCGCTACCACTCCCCGGTCTTGCAGATTGCGATCGACGGTCTGCTGTCCGCCATGGCGGGCTGGCGGTCGGCGTCGGTTCTGTTGGCACGATCGCCGGACGAGCGGGCTCGGCAAGAGGCGGACGCTGTGCTGGCGCGCGTGCCGGAGGAACTTCGCCTCGGGGCTGAGGAAGGGGAGCCAGCACATTGGATCGCTGAGCCGACGCGCCTGCTCCGGGTGTGCGACGCAGCGGTGCGCCGGCTCGTCGCCCTGCCGGCGCGCACGCCGTCGCTGCGGCTCCTCGCCGATCAGACGGCGGAAGTGCTGGGCGGCATCTCGCACGCCCTCAACGGGCTGGCATTGCTGGTTGACGATCCTGCCCGGCCGGTTTTTTTTCGTAGTCGCGGGAGCCGCCGCCTTCGGTTCCCCGATTGGCTTCCGCCGCTGGTCAATGCCGGGCGCGCTTTTGTCGTGATCGGCGTCGCCGAGTTCTTCTGGGTCGTTACCGCATGGCCCGGCGGCGCCAACGCGATTACCTTTGCCGCGATCATCGTGATTTTGTTCGCCCCGCGCGCCGAGCAGGCTTACGCCATCGGAATTGGCTTCATGATCGGCAGCGTCTTGACCGTGGTTATTGTCGCCACCCTCCTTTTTGCGGCGCTGCCCAATGTCGAGACGTTTGCCACTTTCAGCCTAATTATTAGTTTGGTGCTGGTGCCGGTGGGAACCGTTTTCGCCCTACAGTGGCAGCCAGCCATTTTCACTGGAATGATAACGGTTTTTTTTCCGCTGCTGGCGCCGACCAACCCGATGAGTTACGACCCGCAGCAATACTACAACGCCGCGCTGGCGATCGTTCCTGGCGTGGGTGTGGCGGTGCTTTCGTTCCGCTTGCTGCCGCCGCTGTCGCCGGCATACCGGACCCGCCGGCTGCTGGCGCTGACGTTACGCGATCTGCGCCGCCTCGCGACAGGTCCGATCCCGAGGACGCCCGACGATTGGGAGGGCCGCATGTATGGCCGCTTCGCGGCATTGCCGGATCAGGCGCAACCGTTGCAGCGTTCGCAGCTCATGGCGACGTTCTCGGTCGGTAGCGAGATCATCCAGCTTCGCCATATCGCCTCCAGGCTCGAACTGGAGTCCGCCCTCGACAGCGCGCTTGACGCCCTCGCGCAAGGCGAGAGTGCGATCGCGGTCGAGCGGCTTGCCTCGGTCGACCAGATGCTCGCCTCACGTCCCGGCACTGCACCGGCAGTTCTGCGAGCACGCGGCCTGATCCTTGCAATCTCTGCTTCGCTCACTCAACATGCCGCTTGCTTCGACGCAGGAGCGCCCGGGTGAGGTTCACCGAAATCAACCTGTTTGGCGTCTATGTCGCGCCGATTTCGGTGATCATGGTCGCCGCCTGGGTGGTCACGATCGGGCTGCGCCGGTTCGCGGCCCGTTTCGGCCTGTTGCGGTATGTCTGGCACCCGTCGCTGTTCGCGTTCGCGGTCTATATGATCGTGCTCTCGTCGATGGTTTTATTGGTCGCGAGATGGCAGATACTGAGCTGAAATCGCGCCAAGACGTAGCGCCGAGCGCCCCGATCGCGGATCGGCCTCGCACGCCCGACTTGTCGCCCCGCCGGCGGTCTCGTATCCGCATCCTGCCGCTGCTGCTGACGCTGATCGCGGTCGCGGTGGCCATCTGGTTCGGCCGGGCGATGTGGGACCTGTACATGGCGTCGCCGTGGACGCGCGACGGCACGGTCCGGGTCTATGTCGTGACGATGGCGCCGCAGGTCGCGGGCCAGATCGTCAAACTGCCGGTCGCCGACAATCAGTTCGTGCACAAGGGCGATCTTTTGATGGTGATCGACCCGACCGACTTCAAGATCGCGGTCAGCCTGGCCGAAGCGGCGGTGAAGCAGGCGCGGGTCAACGCGCAGAACGCGGAAAGAGAGGCCGAGCGGCGCCTAAAATTGAACGATCTTTCGGTCACCGTCGAGCAGCAACAGACCTTTGAGACCAGCGCCGTGGCTGCCCAAGCCCAATTACAGCAGGCCCAGGCCAATCTAAACCAGGCCCGGGTGAACCTCGAGCGCACCGAGATCCGTTCTCCGGTCAACGGCTGGGTAACCAACCTTTTGGTGCAGCTCGGCGATTACGCGACGGTCGGCAAGAATTTAATCTCGCTGGTCGATGCGGATTCGTTTTGGGTCGACGGGTATTTCGAGGAGACCAATATCGACCGGATCGACGTAGGTGACCCGGCCACGATAAAGTTGATGGGCTACCATCAAATCCTGCACGGGCATGTCAACAGCATCGCCCGCGCAATCAACGTCGCCAACGCCGCGCCCGACGCACTGGGTGTCGCGCTGGTCAACCCGATCTTCACCTGGGTGCGCCTCGCGCAACGTATCCCGGTGCGTATCCACGTCGACCAGGTGCCCAAGGGCGTAACTCTGTCGGCCGGAATGACAGCGACGGTGCAGGTCAATCCCCGCTCTGGCACGGCCGGCGAAGCCGGCGGTTCGCCGCCGCAGCACGAGGCGCCAACGGTCAGCCGGCAATAAAGCGGTCGATCTTGCGATAGTGAAGGAGCCAGCGCCCGTCGCGCAGGACGATCTCGTCCCGATAGGCACCGCCCGAGCCGATCTTTGGTCCGTCGGGGCTGTTCTGCATGACCATCCAATTGGAGCGGACCTCGGCCCGCTCGCCCTCCAGCGCGATGACGATATTGGTCACCAGATGCGCCGCGCGCGGCCGATTGGCGCCAGCCTGGGCGCGGATGTCGGCCGCGAGCTTGGCAATCGCGGCGCGACCGCTCGCCTTGCCAAAAGCGGTGTCCCAGGTGCCGTCTTCGGTGAACAATGCCGCCATGTCGTCGTATCGTCCGTCATCGAGGCGAAAGCAGTACTCCGCCATCAATTCGCGGATCGCGTCCTTGTTTTCGATTGCCGTCATCGTCGGGCCTCCCTGGCTTGCTGACGGGTCATTCCTATTTTGGTCACGTCCGCCCACTATTGGCCAGGAAGTATGGGGCGAGCGCCATCAACTCCGGCTCCGTCAGGAAAGAAAGCTGCTTGGGTTTGTTGCGCGCAAGACCTCGCTTACCTTGCGGCTCAATTCGGCGGATCTGAAAGGCTTTTGCAGTACCGCGATGTCGGCGCCCTCGCCGACCGCGGCGACATGACCGGTGATCAACAATACCCTCAGCCAGGGGCGCTGCTGTCGCGCCAGGCGCACCACCTCGGCGCCGTTCCTTCTAGACAGCGCGTATTCGACGATCAGGAGATCGACCGTCACGTCCTCGACCAGGCGAAGCGCCTCTTGGGCTTCGGCCGTCTCTTGCACGGTGTACCCCATTGCGCCGAGACAGTCGGCAACATAGCGGCGCACCCCAGCATCGTCGTCACATATGACAATTTTGGCTGCATTCGAGGGCGCCTGCGATGACGTTGGAGCAGGCAAGGTGGATGCCGGCAGCCACAGCTCAACTGTCGTCCCCGCTCCGAGCTGGCTGGAGAGCCGCACTGCGCCGCCGGATTGTACGATAAAATCCTGTACTGTCGGGAGACCCAGACCGGTGCCGACACCAAGTGCTTTTGTCGTAAAGAACGGATCGAACGCCTGGGCGAGGGTTGCCTCGTTCATGCCGATGCCCGTATCGGCGATTTCGACGACGACGTAGTCACCGCCATCGAGCGTGGGCGGGCCCGCCGTATCATCCGCCCGTCGATTGGTGATCGCGATACGCAGCGTTCCGCCGGCGGGCATCGCGTCGCGCGCGTTAATCGCCAGGTTGAGGATCGCCAGCTCGAGCTGGTTGGGGTCGATCTCGGCGGTCGCGATAGCCGGCGGAAAATCGAGGATGAGCCGGATCTGCGGCCCCAACGTGCTCGACAACATTTGCTTGATGCCGGTAAGCAGCTGGCCGACATCGACCGGCTGAGGATTGAGGGGCTGCTTGCGGGCAAAACCGAGCAGCCGCTGGATCAGAAACACGCCGCGCTCGGCCGCTTGCACAGCGCTCTCGATCAGCTGTGCAGCGACCGCATTCCCGCCCAAATGGCCTTTCGCCATGACCAGATTGCCGATCACGACAGTCAGCAGGTTGTTGAAATCATGGGCTATGCCGCCAGTAACATGACCGATGGCCTCGAGTTTTTGTGCCTGACGCAGGGCCGCCTCGGTGGCGCGATGCTCGGCAATTTCGGTGTGCAGGCGGCGGTTTGCTTCGTCCAACTCGAAGCGCAGCCGCATCGCCTCGCCGAAACTTCGGTTGAGATGTCGGCCGGCGAGCGTCATTGCGATAGCGAAAACTAGAGCCATCGCGCCGAGCGCCTCATCGATCGGCGTCCCTTCGGCGATAAAACGAGCTGCCATCGGCAGACAGGCAGCGAACAGAAAGGCCAACAAGGTCGGCAGGTGCGAGGCGTTGAGCACCACCGCGCCGGTACACATGCCGCCAATGATCAGCGTTAGAAAGAGTTGCGCAACCGATCCAACCGGGAACAGCAGCGCGCCGCCCAGGCCCCAGGACAGGCCCGTCAACAACGCGCCGAGGGTGGCAATTGTCCCCCACCATTGCGGATCTGCGCCAATGGCAGAGCGATGGTGGCGGCGCCACAGGACCGCGCGTCCGACAGTGAGGAGGGCGACGATGCTAAACCATATGGCCGGAAATGGGCGCGCCACCTCCACCTTCAGTGCCATGGCGACCAAAGCGGCGTTGACAAGGTTGACGCTCAGCGCGAGCGGCATCTGCCGAAACACGGTGGCGACCTGTTCGGCATAAACTGCGCTGGCGACCCGGTCTCGAGGGCCTATTTCGGCGCGCTGACGCGGTGCAGGGCCGCGCTGACGCGGTGCGGGGCGGGCGGAAGGCACGCTTTTACCAAAGCATTTCGCTGGAGGCCGGCCTCGTTAGCCTTTATCGCTTTGTACCACCGATTGCGCCCGACATCACCAATAAGGGTTATCGACGGGCACCCACAGCGGCTGTTTCCGCCGTAATCTCGGGGGTCCCGCCTTCCGCAACCCCGCGAAACAGGCTTATATTGTCGCGGTTATTGTCGCGGTCAACCCGAGCAAGGAGAGCTCTTATGGCGGCCCCGGTTACATTGGAGATTTTTACCGACCACGTTTGACCCTGGTGCTATCTCAGTACCGTGCGGAGTGGCTCTCGCGTCCTGTCATATCCCGTTTAGTGCTATAACGTCTTGGTTTCTTGGCGTTTTGGGGTTGCTGGTCCGTTCTAATCCGCTCTGATATCGCCCTGTGTTATCGTGTCCCGGTTAGCAAATCGGGTAGCGAACGTTCTGCCCCCGTTCCACAAAAGCCCCGGCCGTCGCCGACCAGAGGCCCCCCTCTCTCTCGCCGATAGCGGCGAACCGCCGGATCAGCGGCCCGATCGTCTCCCGCGTCCGCCAACGTGCATCTCACCCTCTTCCTTACACGACCGCTTCCGCCCGCCAGCGCCCGCGGCCCGCGATCCCTGCGGGCGTTTCGACGCGATCGATACCCCACGAAAAAAGCCAGCTCCCTCGCATCGACCGGCCCGACGAATATTCTTTCCTTCGCCCCTCGCGTACGAGACCAAAAATTGCAAACATGATAAAAGAAGTAACCCCGTATAAGCATTTCTAGCAGCAGACGAGACCGTTATAACTACGACCCATGGCGCAGTGGTAAAAGGTAAATGAGATCCTATTTCGAAGGAGCGTTGAAGATCGTTTGAGACAGCATTGTGGAGAGAGTACGAATGCGTAG
>DASXMC010000033.1:0-5069 GCA_036495885.1 Allostellaceae bacterium
GCGGTGGCGTCGTTTAAAATCACGAGGTCGGACCGCTTCAACAATGCGATCGCGATCGCGATCTTTTGACGCTGGGCTTCTGATAGGCGCAGGCCGCCGGTTCCCACCGGATAGTCGAGCCCGACCGAAATCAGCGTTTCGCGCAGGCCGAGTTCGCCCAAAACCTCGCCCATTACCGCGCTGACGCGCTCGCGGCTGCCCGCCTCACCGCGCAAGATCGTGCCGAACAGCACATTCTCCTGGATCGATGCAGCGGCGTTGTAGCGCTCGGGATCGAAAAACTCGACCGCACTGCGCAGCTGTTCCGGCAAACCCACGGCAAATTTCTTGCGCGCCTCGATGATCCGCTGCCGCAAGGCCTCGTTGAGCAGAGCCAACGGGTCGCGCGCGGCGACCAACTTCAAACCGAGGCCCAGAAGGGCCGAACGCTCCTCCGGCAACAAACTGTCCGTGCCGGCCTTGTCGACGCGCGCCAACAAGCGCTCGAAAAAAGGCAGCTCGTCAGCGCTGAGAAAGCTAAACTCCTCGAAAATCTGCTGTTCGGGCCGCATGCCGGAGAACAGTTCGACGCTGGTTCGCGCCAGCTTCTCGCCGATTTCGATCAGATCAGCTTGCAGGTTGAGTTCTTCGAGGACGCCCTGGACATAATGGCTGCGGGCGAGGCCGTCGCCCTCAAAGGCCGGACCAATCGCGGTGCCGAACAACAGATTGGCGCCGATCGACGAATTCAGATTGTATCGGTCGGGGTCAAAGCGCTCGACGAGATGAGAGAGTTCGTCGGCGGCGAGCCGCTCGGCGAGCACGCGTCGCGCTTCAACGATCCGCTCGGCAGCATCGGGCTGCTCCTCCGGGTCGATCCGGCCGCGCAGTCCCAGATGATAGATGTCGTCGTCGAGGTCGACAATCCGCAGCACGTCGAGGATACGGCTTTCGAGCGCCACCATATCGGCGACCCCAGCCTGCTCATAGTCGACCCAGTCGTCGCCGATATTGTATTCACTGTTGGCCGACAGCCGCGCTTCCTGGAGGCAGCGGTTGCGCTCGGCCCGCGCCGACGGATCGAGAACCCGATCGTCCGCGTCGTGCGGGCTATGGCGCAGGCCAACCAGCAAATTGTCGCGCACGCTCGCCGAGAATAGGCAAGTCGTCGGCCCGATATAGCCGATGCGGCGACCCGAAACGGCGAACGGCAGCGTGGTGATGTCCGTACCGCCGATCGTCAGCCGGCCGTCCGTCGGGGTTTCGAGGCGTGCCATCACTTGCGGCAAGGTATTGCGGCCGCTGTTGCTGGCGCCGAGGATACCGATGTCGGCCCCGAGCGGAAATTCGAAATTGACGCCCTCCAGGAGGTGGATGCCGTCACCATCGACAACGTCGACATTGACGGCCGCAACGTCCCCGGCGAGTGGCTCGACGCGAGCCGGAACCTCGAGCAGCAGACGGCGGTCCAGCATCTCGCCGACATGGAACTGCTCGACCACCTGCTCATATTTGATCGCAACATCTTGCTGATTTTGGTAGTAATTCAGCAACTCGTTCCATGGAGATGACATGTCTTTGTAGGCGGCAAGCACCGCCACCAGTGCGCCAAATGACAGGCTATGTTTAATGACAAAATATCCGCCGATCGCAAAAAAGAAAAATGGAGTAAGATTGCCAATCATATTGTTGAGGAATTTGACAAAAAACTTGCGATTGTACATCTCCAGTCGGATATCATAGATCTCCCCGAGCCGCTGCGCGATTTCGGCGAGTTGATACTGGGCGCTGTCGTTGACCCGGATCTCAGTGCGGGCCGCGATGGTCTCGCCGATGCGGTCGGACAGGGTCCTGATTTTGCGCACCCGGGCGCGGCCGAGAGCGCGGATGACGCGCTGCATCTTGGGGATCAGGTAGCCCTGCAGCGGGTAAAACGCCAACGCCGCCGCGCCCAGGACCGGGTTTTGCATGAACATGAAGAACAGGATCGTCAGCAAGGTGCCAGCTTGGGAAATCGGCACCGCGAACGCTTCGCCGACAAATCCGCCGACCGGTTCGAGTTCGGCGGTGACCATCGCGACAATCTGGCCCGAGGCGACACGATCGAAATGATGCAGCGGAAAGCGCAGCACGCGCTGGTAGAGCTCGTAGCGCAAACGCCGCAACATGCGCTCGCCAACCTGGCCCTTTTTCACATTGACATGCAGCTTGAACCAGCCGTTGACCCCAATCAGCACCAGAAACACACCGCACAGCACCAATAGATAAGGGATTTGATTAAGTTCCAGGCCGAAATATGACTGCGGGAAATGCTTTCCGGAAATAGCGCGATTGATGATTTGTTTGGGCAGGTCTAACGACCAATAAAGAAATGGAAACGAGGCCAAGGTCATCACGACGACATAGATCTGGTCGCGCCAGCTGTAGCGCACAATAAATCCATAGATCGTGGTCGAAAGGCTGTCGTCGCTGCCGGGCGGCAGCAGCCTTCGCCTCAGTGAAGCCACAGACGGCCGGGCGGCGATTGCCGAAAAGATGCCCCGCAGAAATCTCATCCACCCTCTCCGCCGATTAAGCCCCGGCTTCCTGAAGATAATCACGGCAGGCCCGATTGCGCCCCGTGACCGGCCGCCCAAGACAATCCGCCCTGGAACTTTTTGCCACCTTTGCACGATTTTCCCAACAGACGAGGCGCGGTCAAGCCGCGCCGATTATAGCCTTTTCGAGGGTCGGCCGGGATGAGGTTAAGCACCACCCGCACGCTGTTGGCGGCGCCGCATGCAGCGCGTAGGCATTAGCGCCGGCCCAGACGGCAACCGGCGATGCGGAGGCCGATGCGAGCAGTCGCAACTTGACCCAAAAGCAACGACAAGCTGGCGCAATTCCGCTGCCCAGCTTCGCTCCGTTGGCCCAGCACGTGTTGCCCGTGGTCGTCAAATATTTCGGTCCAATGAACCGCGGGACAAGCTCCTCCGGGTCGGTTGCTTACGGGTGAACTGGGCCGCCAATCTGTTGCCAAATCCGAACCCGCACCTAAAAAGTCGCGCCGGATGCGCCGCTAGCGGCTATGATCGCCGCGTTTGCGGCGGGGAATTTGCGGAATGGCGGATTTTCTCGGGAGCCATGTCGTCGTCACCGGCGGGACCGGGGCGTTGGGACGGGCGGTGGTGACGGAGTTGCGCGCCGCCGGGGCACACTGCCACGTGCCCAACCTGATTGCCGAGGAACTCGCCGACTTCCCGCTTAAAGGCGATCCGGGAGTGCATATCGCGCGCGATATCGACGTTGCCGACGAGACGGCGGTCACCGGCTTCTTCGCGGGATTGCCGCCGTTGTGGGCATCGATCCACCTTGCCGGCGGGTTCGCGATGGCGCCAATTGCCGAGACCACCGCGAGCGATTTTCTCGCCCAGTTACGGATGAATGCGCTGTCCTCCTTTTTGTGCTCGGCCGCCGCCGTCAAAGCGTTGCGCGCCCGCCAGCAACCCGGACCCGGCGGTGCTCGGGGCGGCCGGATCGTCAACGTCGCCGCCCGTCCGGCGCTCGAGCCGCGGCTCGGCGCCGGCATGATCGCCTACACGGCCTCGAAATCCGCGGTCGCCGCCCTGACCCAGGCGCTGGCGCAGGAGACCGCCGGCGAGGAGATCTGGGTCAATGCCGTCGCACCCTCAGTTCTCGACACGCCGGCGAACCGCTCGGCGATGCCGGACGCCGATTTCGCCAAGTGGGTAGCACCTGCGGAGCTCGCCCGCCTGATCGTTTTCCTCGCCTCCCCAGACAATCGCGCCACGCGGGGTGCGGTGATCCCGGTCTACGGCGGCTCCTGACGCGCGCCGTCCCGGCTGCAGCCCGGCGGAGATGAGAATTCTAGTCCCGAGCGACGGCTCGGCCGCGGCTGTCGAACCAATGGGGCGTCCCTCTCATTTCCGGTGAAGGGGCCATCACCCCGGCGCCGCTGGAGACGGGCAATGGCCGCCTATGTTAGGGTCCCGGCCTTCGTCGAGATGGTAATTAAAACGGGAGAGATAGATTCAGCATGACCGAGCTTTTGTTTCGTAACGATGGATATCTGCGGTCCTGCCCAGCGCGGGTAGTTGGCGTCGACGGGCGCGACATTCGGCTTGACCGTACCGTGTTCTATCCGATGGGCGGCGGTCAGCCCGGCGACAGCGGCGTGCTGCGGCTCCTCTCCGGTGCGACAATAGTGATCGCCGACACGCGCAAAGGCGACGATCCCGACGACGTGATCCATGTTGCTGGCGCCGATAGCGCCCTGCCTGCGGTCGGCGACGAACTCTCCGCCGAGATCGACTGGGATCGGCGCCAGCGGCTAATGCGGATGCACACCTGTCTGCATCTGTTGTGCGCGCTCGTACCGGGTGCGGTGACCGGCGGCCAGGTCTCCGACGGTCGCGGGCGGCTCGATTTCGACGTGCCGGGATCGAGCCTCGACAAAGACGCGATTGCCGTCCGGCTCAACCAGCTGATCGCCGGCGGGTACGAGGTGACCCCACGCTGGATCACCGACGACGAGCTTGCCGCCCAGCCCGAACTGGTGCGCACGATGTCGGTCAAGCCCCCGATGGGCAGCGGCAGCGTGCGCCTGATCGAGATTGCCGGCGTCGATCTGCAGCCTTGCGGCGGGACGCATGTCGGGAACACCGCCGAGATCGGGCCGGTTGCGGTCACCAAAATTGAGAACAAGGGCCGTCAGAACCGCCGCATCATCGTCGCCTTCGCTTGAGAGGAGAACGCGATGTCTTACGTTCACCCCGAGGCGCTGATGGGCACCGATTGGCTCGCCGCCAATCTCGCCAATCCACGCGTGCGGGTCCTCGATGCCTCGTTCACCTTGCCGGGCATCACCCCGACCGCACGCGAAAATTATGATCGCGGCCACATTCCGGGGGCGGTCTTTTTCGACATCGACGACATAGCCGCTCCGGAGACCGATCTGCCGCATATGATCCCGCCGGCCGACCTATTTGCGCACAAGATCGGCGCGCTTGGGATCGGCGACGACGACCGGGTCGTCGTCTATGACAGCGCCGGCCTGTCCTCGGCCGGACGGGCTTGGTGAATGTTGCGGC
>DASXMC010000034.1:0-2464 GCA_036495885.1 Allostellaceae bacterium
GAGGAATTTCTGGCCTGGTGCGCCGATGCCGGCGTGCCGGCGATCGCCGCCGTCCAGCCGGTGCACGTCGCCACCTGGATCGAGGCCGGGACGCGCGAGCTCGCCGCACCGAGCGTCAAGCAACGGCTCGCCGCGATCCGCTATCTGTTCGACTGGCTCGTCACCGGCCAGGTCGTTCCGGTCAACCCCGCGGGATCGGTGCGCGGGCCTCGGCACGTCGTCACGTCCGGGCAAACACCGGTGCTCGATCCGGTGGAAGCGCGCGCATTGCTCGACAGCATCGGTATTTCGACGCATGCCGGTCTGCGCGATCGCGCGCTGATCGGGCTGATGGTCTATTCCTTCGCCCGGATTGGCGCTGCGCTCGGCATGACGGTCGAAGATGTCTTCACACAAAACCGGCGGCTCTGGGTGCGGTTGCGCGAGAAAGGCGGCAAGCGCCACGCGATGCCGTGCCACCACAACCTCGAGGAATACCTCACCGCCTATCTCGACGGCGCCGGCCTGCGCGACGATCCCAAAGGGCCGCTGTTCCGCACGATCGGCCGCGGCACCGGCAGGCTCACCCGCACGGTGCTGCCGCAAGCCAACGCCTACGCGATGATCCGCCGGCGCGCTGCCGCCGCTGGGATCGAAACCAAGCTCGGCAACCACAGCTTTCGGGCGACCGGGATCACGGCTTATCTTAAGAACGGCGGCACGCTCGAAAAAGCAGCGGCGATGGCGAACCATGCGTCGACGCGCACGACGCAGCTCTACGATCGCCGCCGCGATGAGGTCAGCCTCGATGAGGTCGAGCGGATCGCGATCTAAACGCCGTCTCCTTTGGCGCCAGCGAATATTGTTCGGTCCCGGCGCCAGCGGTAGGATTCGACCCAACTTGATCGTCTGCCCGGTGCAAACGATAGGCCTAATTCGACCCTAAAGCCGCCTATAATGCCAGCGGCTGCCGATCGTCGGGTTGGCTGGGAAGCGACGGCCTTCCCGAAATTGCTGCGACCTAGCCGACCGGAAACTCCGCTGAAAGCGTTCACTTGCAGACCCCGGCACGGACAGGAGCGGTGTTGTAGTAAGGTCTTGCTCCCGAAAAGCGCGGGGGCGAGGTCATGGCCGGTTTCATCGAATACGAGACATACGACGCGACGGGGCTGACGGCATTGATTGCCGGCGGCCAAGTGTCGGCGGCGGAAGTGCTGGAGGCCGCGATCGAGCGGGCCGAACGTTGGCAGCCCGCCATCAACGCGATTACGATACCGCTCTACGAGCAGGCGCGGGCGGCGGCGCGCACGGGGTTGCCCGCCGGGCCATTATCGGGGGTGCCGTTCCTGCTCAAGGATCTCGGGGCACAGCTGACGGGCACGCGGACCTCGGGCTCCGGCAAGCTCTGGGGGGATTTCGTCGCCGACCACGACAGCAGCCTTGTCGCGCGCTATCGCGCAGCGGGATTGAACATTTTCGGCAAGTCGGCGTCGCCGGAGATGGGGTTGGCACCATCGACAGAACCGGCGATGTATGGCCCGTGCCGCAATCCATGGAACCTCGCCTACAGTGCCGGGGGATCTTCCGGTGGCTCGGCGGCGGCGGTGGCGGCGGGCATCCTGCCGATTGCGCACGCGACCGATGGCGGCGGATCGATCCGCATCCCCGCCTCGGCTTGCGGCCTGTTCGGCCTCAAGACGACCCGTGCCCGCAATCCCTCGGGGCCCGATGTCGGTGAGGGGTGGGGTGGCCAGGCAGTCGCACATTGCGTCAGCATCAGCGTGCGCGACAGCGCGGCTCTGCTGGACACGAGCGCCGGACCCGATATCGGCGATCCCTACTGGGCGCCCCCGCCGGCCGGCCGGTTCGTCGACGACGTTGGGCGCACGCCGGGCCGGCTTCGGATCGCGCTGTGCGTGACGCCGTGGAACGATGAGCCGGTCGACGCCGAGTGCCGGCAAGCGGCGGAGGATGCGGCACGGCTCTGCGAGGGCCTCGGGCACCACGTTGCCATTGGGCGGCCGGAGTTCGATACGGTCGCCTTCCGCGCGGCGACACGGACGCTGGTGGCGGCCAACGTCCTGGCCACCTTGGAAGCGCGGGCGATGGCGGTCGGCAAGACGCTGGAGGCCTCCGACGTGGAGCCGCTGACCTGGTCGATGGTGGAAATCGGGCGTGGCTGCACGGCGTCCGACTATGCGCGGTCGATTACGACGATCCACGGCGTGGGGCGCGTCGTGGCACGGTTCTTCGCCGGCTATGAAATTCTGCTGACGCCGACGATGTGTTCACCGCCCTGGCCGATCGGCGTGCTGTCGTCGACAGGCGACAGGAACGCTTATTTCACGGCGCTGAATCGTTCGATCGGCTTTACCTCGCTGTTCAACGCATCCGGCAACCCGGCGGCGAGCCTGCCGCTGCACTGGAGCGCGCAGGGGCTGCCGGTCGGCGTGCAGATCGTTGCGCCATTTGGCGATGAGGCGAC
>DASXMC010000035.1:0-1512 GCA_036495885.1 Allostellaceae bacterium
CGCGCCCCGAGGCGCAAGAATTTTACTCAACCGCGAAGGCCGCAATGGATGCGCAAGGGTCGCGATGGGTTAGAAGCGCCTTTGCGTCCTTTGCGTAACCGTGGCGGCCATTGCGTTATCTAGCCAATCGGAACTGCGGCAAGGTGATGTCGTCGTTCAGCTTTTCAAAGACGACTTCGACCCGCCGCCCGACCTTGGCCTCGGTATAGGTCGCCTCCAGCAAATTGCCCACGAGCAGGGCGCCGGGCGCGTCATCGAGCTCGACGATGATGCTGGCATAGGGGACTGCGGCCGCGAAACGCTTGTCACCGGTGTGGTACATGATGGTGTAAGCGTAGATCGTGCCGAGGCCGCGCACTGGTTCAAACTTCAGGTCCGTGCCGATGCACTGGGTGCAGGTGGCATAGGGCGGGTGCTGGAAATATCCGCAACTCTGGCAGCGCTGCAATTCGACAACCCCGCGGCTGGCCGCATCCCAGAACGGCTTTGTCCACTCGTTTGGAACCGGGATCGGCCGGGTCACCTGGTTCCAATCGCTCGGCGGCACCATGGCGTCGTTCTCCCGTTGAGTCGCCGGGCAAGGCGAAGATCTGGGCAACGATCAATCGGCCCTGTTGCCGCCGATCGACACTCGACCCGAATGTAGACCAAGAACCGCGAATGGCTGCAATGGGTCGCAAGCCCGAATTCGCGGCCTGACGGCGCCATAAAGCCCGATAAATCACATACACCGGCAAAGCGGGCATGTGGCAGCTTGGGCGCGAGCCCACGATCCCGGCGCCATGGTGCGGAGATTGTCATTCAGGGCAGCGCGTGAAACACTCCCGATCCGGCGGATTTGGAGAACGGCCATGGATGTCGGCATGATGATGGTGTTCGCCAGCTATGGTTGGGAGAACATCGGCGACGATCAGGTTTGGGACGAGGAAATCCGGCTGGCGCGGCTCGCCGCCGATTCCGGTTTTGACGTGCTGTGGTCGGCCGAACATCACTTTTTCGACTATTCGTTCTGTCCCGACAATCTGCAATTGATGA
Source organism: Allostellaceae bacterium (assembly GCA_036495885.1). Classification (GTDB taxonomy): domain Bacteria; phylum Pseudomonadota; class Alphaproteobacteria; order ATCC43930; family CGMCC-115725; genus AP-15. Next base: position 1,036 of record DASXMC010000035.1, read on the forward strand.
CCTATCTCGCCGCCCTGTGCCCGAATGTCGGGCTGGGCACGGCGGCGGTCATCGTTCCATGGCACGACCCCTTACGCGTCGCCGAACAGGCGGCGGTGCTCGATCTCCTGTGCAAAGGCAAATTGCGTTTGGGGTTGGGGCGGGGCCTCGCGAGACGCGAGTTTGCCGCCTTCGGCGGATCGATGGACGAGTCGCGCGAGCGCTTTGACGAAGCCGCCCCGATGATCGTCGAGGGGTTGCGCACCGGCTTTATCGAGGGCACCGGTAAGCATTATCCCCAGCCGCGGATCATGTTGCGGCCGCGGCCGCAACATGATTTCACCGGCCGCATCTATTGCGTCGCCGCGAGCGAGGAATCGGTCGAAGCCGCGGCCCGCCTCGGCGCCCATATGGTAATGTTCTCCGACCGGCCATGGCCGATGCGGTTGCCGGCGATCGAGCGCAATCGGGAATTTCACCGCAAATTCCACGGCCGCC
>DASXMC010000036.1:0-15577 GCA_036495885.1 Allostellaceae bacterium
CGGCCGCGATCCCGATTTTCGGGCAATCCCGTCTACAACCCGGCCCGACCAGCTGCTGATGAGCCACATTTCGATCAATTACGACCGAACTGGGTTTCAGGAAGACTGGAACGTCGTCTTCCCGCTCGATCGCTTGAACGAAATGGCGGCCGATGGCGAAATCGGCTCGATCGCCGCGACCCACTATTCCTTTATGGGGGCGACTGACCCGGTGCAGATGGAGGATTACGCGCGCGAGGTCGCCGGCCGCCTCCGCCAAGACCAGGTCGACGCCGTTATCCTCTCCCCAGTTTGACCGCTCTGCACGCGCGCCGTGAGCGCGCTCGGGCATTATCTGGAGGAAGAGGGGATTGCAACGGTCGCGATCAGCTTGATCCGGCCGCAAACCGAAAACACAAAGCCGCCGCGGGCATTGTGGGTACCGTTCGAATTGGGTCGCCCGTTCGGGCCGCCCGGCGACGCGGTGTTCCAACGCCGGGTGATCCTCGCAGCACTGCGGATGCTCGAAGAGGGTGGCGGGCCGGTGCGGCTTGTCGATTTTCCGGAGGATGATCCGCGCGAGCGGCCCGATCCCGGATGGTCTCCTCCGTTTGTCGCGGATGCGAGCGGCGAGGGCTCGCCGGGCGCCTTGGCCGATGCCTTCGAGACCGAGCTGGTGCGACTCGGGCCGGCCTATGCCCGCTCGATCACCGCACTTGGGCGCACCACGGTCGGGCTCAGCGGCTTGCCGATCGCCGAAGCCGCTACCTATGTCGCGGCATGGGTGCGCGGCCCGGCGCCCGAGACTCCGGTCGCCGATATGTCGGCGCCGTTGGCGTTGCGCTTTGCGATCGACGATGTGAAGGCGTATTTCCTCGAAGCCGCCCTCGCCCCCGGCACCCGGCCGTCGAGCCGGCAGCTCGGCCAGTGGCTGTGGTACCAGACCGCCGCCGGCAAGGCGATCTTCGCGTTGCGCAGCGCCAATCTCGATGCCGCCGATGAGCGCCTCAAACTGATCGCCGGCAATTTCATGGTCCCGGCACGGGTGCTGGCGGCCGGCTGAGCCCCGTGCGGCATAACCGCGATCAACGCGGTGGTATCTGCACTTCCGCCGTGGAGGCGAACCGCACCAAAGGAGGCTTAAAAGCCCCGGGTCGCGCAAGATCGTGGCTCATCCGCCGGGATCTGGCGGGTCTGAGACGGCGAGACACGCGGCCATGCGTCCGGGTGAGGGAAAACGTGGCGCCGGAACGGTATGCCGGCACTCGGCCATCCGCCGGGCACAGCGCGGCGCGAAACTGCAACCTTGCGGCAGGCGCCGCAGATCGGGCGGGCTACCCGGGATCGCGTCGATGCCGCGATCGGGTGCGTGGCCGTGCACGGTCGAGGCGAGCAGCCCGGCCGTATAGGGATGCGCCGGCGTGCTCAGCACCTGCGCCACTGGCCCGCTCTCGACGATGCGGCCGGCATACATAACCGCGATCCTATCGGCGATCTCGCAGGCGACGCCGAGGTCATGGGTGACAAACATCATCCCCATGCCGAGCTCGCGCTGCAGCCGGCGCAGCAGGATCAGCACCTGCACCTGCACCGTGGCGTCGAGCGCTGTCGTCGGCTCGTCGGCCAATAGCAGCCGCGGATCGCATGACAATGCCATGGCGATCATCGCCCGCTGGCGCAGTCCCCCGGACAATTCATGGGGATAGGCGTCGAGCCGGCGTTCGGCCGACGGGATCCGCACCAGATCCAGCAGCTCCAGCGCTCGCTTTCGCGCAGCCGCCCGATTGCAGCTTGTATGACGGCGCACGGTCTCGCTGATCTGCTGGCCGATCGTATAGACCGGGTCGAGTGCTGTCATCGGCTCCTGGAAGACCATCGACACAAGACCGCCGCGCAAATCGCGCAGCGCGCGCGGCCGCATCGCCAGGACATCCTGTCCCGCAACGCGAATGCTTCCCTCGATCCGGGTGCGCCGCGGCGGTAAGAGGCGCATCAGCGCGCGTAGCGTGACGCTCTTGCCCGAGCCGGATTCGCCGAGGATGCAGAGGACCTCGCCTGGTTGCACCGTAAAGCTGACGCCGTTCACGGCGTGCACGGTCGCCTCGCGGGTAACAAAACGCACGTTCAAATCGTTGATCTCGGCCGATGCCGAGGTGCGGTTCGTCGCCATCTCAAACGCCCCCGAACCGGCTGTGGCCGGAAGCCGGGTTACGCATATGGCAGGCCGCGATGTGCGATTGCGGACCTTCCCACCGGCCGCGCTCAGGTTCGGTTGTCTCGCAGACCCTTTCGGTGAGTGGGCAGCGCGGATGAAAGCGGCAGCCGGAGGGCGGATCGATCGGGTTTGGCGGGTCGCCTGTGATCGGCGGCTCGTCGATCCGCCGCGCCGGGTCCATCGACGGGCGCGACGCCAGCAGCGCTTGCGTATAGGGATGCTGTGGGCGCTCAAAAATCGCATCGGCCGGGCCGAGCTCGACGACGCGGCCGAGATACATCACCAGCACGCGCTGGCTGATATAGCGAACGACGTTCAGATCGTGGCTGATGAAGACGAAGGTCAGGTCGAACTGCCGCTTCAGCGCGCTCAGCAGGTTGAGCACCTGCGCCTCAACCGATTTGTCGAGCGCCGAAACCGGCTCGTCCAAAATCACCATGCGCGGTCGGGTGGCGAGAGCGCGAGCGATGTTGACTCGCTGCTTTTGCCCGCCGGACAGCTCGTGCGGATAGCGCGGGCCGAAGAGATCCGGATCGAGCCCGACTTTGCCCAGGATGTCGCGCGCGATGTCGCGCGCTTCCTGCTTTTTTCTGCCCTGCACAAAGGGACCGAACGCCACCGAATCCCGGACCGGCATGCGCGGGTTCAGCGACGAGTACGAATCCTGGAACACCATCTGCACCTGGCGGCGCAGCGCATCGACCGCGATGCCTGCCGGGGCCGCGACCACCGCGCCGTCGAACACCAACTCGCCCGCATCCGGCACCAAGAGATGCAACAGCAGCCGGGCAAGGGTCGACTTGCCGCAGCCCGACTCGCCGACAATGCCCAAGGTCTCGCCTTTGGCGACGGTGAACGAAACACCGTCGACTGCCTGCACCGACTTGCCGCGGGTGCCCTTGACCGGGAAATGCTTGCGCAGGTCGCGGGCAATCAGCAGCGGTTGTTCCGCGCCGCGGCGATCGCGCCCATTGCTGGTGCCGTTGACGGCCAATTGGAGAGCCATCGACTACATCCGCACATCCATTGCCGCGCGCAGCCCGTCGCTGACCAGGTTGAAGCAGATCGAGGTGATGAAGATCGCAACACCCGGCAGCGCGCAGACAAATGGCACAACATAGATCGACTGCCGCAAGGTGCTGAGCATCAGCCCCCAATCCGGTATCGGCGGGCGCACGCCAAGGCCGAGAAACGACAGGCCCGAAGCCAAAAGAATGCTGACGCTGACCAATGAGGAGGCATAAATGAACACCGGCCCGAGCACGTTGCCGAGCACGTGGTAGCGGATGATCGTGCCCGTCTTTGCTCCCGTGGCGCGGGCCGCCTCGATAAAGTCGAGGGCGCGGATCTGGGTCGTCGCGGTCTCAGCGACGCGGCACATCGGCGGGATGAAAACCAAGGTCAGCGCCAGCATGCCGTTGCCGATGCCACCGCCCATGGCGCCGGCGATCGCTACCGCCAGCAACACCGAGGGGAAAGCATAGAACACGTCCATCGTGCGCATGATCGCGGTATTGACACGGCCGCCGACAAACCCGCCGACCACGCCCAGCACGCCGCCGATCAGCGCGGCGATCAGCACCGGCACCACACCCATCAGCAACGACACGCGGCCGCCGAAAAGCAGTCGGGACAGCATGTCGCGCCCGAGCTCGTCGGTGCCGAGCAGATGCCCGCGCCAGCCGAAGGGCTTCAGCCGCCCAATTATGCTTTCGGCGTAGGGATCGAATGGCGCGATCAGCGGCGCGAACACCGCGGCCAGCACGATCAGCAACACGATCGCGCCGAATGCCAACGTCACCGGATCGTGCCGCAGCCGATCGAACACCGATTGCCAATAACCGCGAACGATCGTGGCCGGCGGAGCCTGCTCCTCGAATGCTTCGAGCCGGTCGGCGAGCGCGGCGATGTCGGTCATAGCGTCGGTTAGAAGCTGTTGGAGGACTGGGTTCAGCCGCGCCGGATGCGCGGATCGATCAGCGATTGCAGTAGATCGACAATCAAATTCGTGGCGACAAAAATCAGCGACAAAGTCAGGATGGTTCCCTGCAGCACCGGCACGTCGCGGTTGATGATCGCCTTGCTCAGCAGAAAACCGCTGCCAGGCCAGGTAAATACGGTCTCGACCAGTATTGAGCCGCCGAGCAAATAGCCGAATTGGAGACCCATCACCGCCATCACTTGCGGCAGGGCGTTTTTCAGCACATGCCGGGTCACCGCCCATTCGGACAGACCCTTGGCGCGCAGGGTCTGGACAAAATCCTGGTTACGCACCTCGGCAACCGCGGCCCGCGTCGTGCGCGCGAGTATCCCGATCGGAATCATCGCCAGGGTGATCACCGGCAACACCAGAAACCTGGCGTCGCTCCATTGCAGAATATGAAACTCGGTCGAGCCGTTGGGGCCCATGCCGGTTGCCGGCAACAGCATGTACTGCACGGAAAAAAAGATAACGAGGACAATACCGAGCCAATAGTTCGGCAGGCTGACGCCGACGACGGCGGCACCGGTAACGATCCGGTCGATCCACCGTCCCGGAAAGCAGCCCGCCGCAGCACCCATCGCAAAGCCGATGGAAAACGAAAGCGGCACCGCAAAGAGCGCCAGCAACGAGGTATTGGCAAGCGCGTCGGTGACTTCGAGGATTACCGGCCGGCGGGTCGAAATCGATACCCCGAAATCGCCGGTCACCACATTGCCGAGCCAGATCAGGAATTGGATCGGCAACGGCTTGTCAAACCCGTAGGCATGCTTGACGATGGCGATCGTTTCGGCTGTCGCATCCGGCGGCATCACCGTCTGCAGCGGATCGCCCGGTGCTATGTAAACCAGCGAAAAGCAGACAACGCTGACCCCGAACGCGATCGGGATCGCGTAAAGAATGCGGCGCAAGATGTAGCGGATCATGGCTCGACGCTGACCGGGGTGAGATCCTGGAACCAGCTTTGCGCCTGAACAAAGCCGTGCACTTTGGGCGACATGGCGCGCGGATTGAGATCGTGTGCGACAAAAATCAGCAGCGCATCTTCGTTGATCTTTTCATTGAGATTGGTGAGCAAGGCGACGCGCTTTGCCGGGTCGAATTCGCCGTAAATCTGCTCCACCAGTCGGTCGACATCCGGGTTGCTGTAATGGCCCCAGTTGCTGCCTTTCGGCGCCCACTGCTTGGTCCAGACGTGCCGGATCAGGGCATTGAACGGGTCCTGGGTCTGGCGGCTGACATTGATGGCATTGATGTCAGGATATTTGTCGACGCCGGCGCGCGTTACGTCGAGCAGGGCGTTCCAATCCATGGTATCGAGCGTCACCTGAAACCCGACCGCCTCCATTTGCGACTTGACCAGCTCATTCATCGGCAGCGGCTGCATCTGCCCCGAGCCCGAAGTCGAGATCGCAAACGTCACCTTGCACGGCAGGCAGCCGCCCTCCTTTAACAGCGCCGTGGCCTTGTCCGGGTCGTATTTGTAGAGCAGCGGGTGCCCGTAATAGGGCGTCGATGGCGGCACGGTCGAATAACCCTCGAGCATCAACCCATTCAGCAGCTCCTTCATGTCGCTCCGATTGAGCGCGTAGTTGGCCGCCTGCCGGACGCGCTTGTCGGTGAACGGGCCTTTGACAAAATTGAGCTGGTAGGTCCAGTTGTGCGGATAGGGATTGGTGACGATCCGCATGCCTGCCGCTTTGAGCCGGTCAACTGCGTCGGGCGACGGAGCCTCGATCCAATTCACCTGCCCGGCCAATAATGCCGCGGTGCGGGTCGAGGCCTCCGGCATCGGAATCAGCACCAGCCGGTCCTGCTTGGGAATGCGCGTTTTGTCCCAGTAGGCGGGGTTCGGCACCAACTCCAGCCGCTGGTGCGGCACGATCCGGTCGAAGCGATAGGGACCGGTCCCCGATGGATGCTGCGCGTAGTTGGCCCAGTTATATTTCACTTCTTTAGCACGGCACGGGCTGATCATCAGCACATAGCTGATCTCGTAAGGAAAAAGCGAATCCGGGACCTTGGTATCGAAGGCGACGATATGATCGTCGATCTTGGTTACACCGGCGAAGTTGCCGAGGTAGGAGCGCGACTGCGCAAACTGTGCCGGGTTGAATTGCGGGGATTTCTGATCGGCCGAATAGCCGAGGTTCCAGACCACGTCATCGGCGGTAAAATCACAGCCATCGTGCCACTTGACACCCTTGCGCAGCTCGAAAATCCAACGTTTCGGGTTGGCCTTGTCGACCTGCCATCGCGTGGCCAGCCCGGGCTTGATGTCGGTCGCCTTGTCGGATTTGGACAGATCCCACAGCACCAGCGAATCGTAAAGATTGTAACCGACAAAGCGGTATCCTTCGAACCCCTGGTCGGGGTTCCCGGTGGTGGCTGGCAGATCGCCGGCGGTCATACCGACGGTCAGCGTACCCCCTCCCGCTTGGGCAGCGATGCCGGCCAACATAACGCTGGCGGCGAGCGCGAGCATGGCGATAGACCGCTGGATCAGCGCAGCGGGCCCTTCGAGACGGCCGCTTCGCGGCCTCCTCAGGATGAGATGGTTACCTAATGCCATCGAATATACATCTTGCTGAGGAGCGACCGAAGGGAGCGTCTCGAAGCACGCGCGATACCGATGCAGTCTTTGTCAGGGCGCCACCGTGACCGGCGTCAGATCCTGGAACCAGTTTTGCGCCTGCACAAACCCCTCTACTTTTGGCGACATCGCCCGCGGGTTGAGGTCGTGGACGACAAAAATCATGACCGCCTGGCGCCCTTCCAACTCGTGCAGCCGGGTCAATAGGCCGAGCCGCTTTTCCCCGTCGAACTCGTTGAAGATCTGGCTGATCAGGGTCTCGGCCTCGGGATTTTCATAATGCCCCCAATTGGAGCCGGCCGGCGCCCAATACGCCCGTGCGACCAGCTTGATGATCGCGTTGACCGGATCCAAGAGACCGCGCGAAAAATTCAGTCCATCATAGTTCGGGTTCTTGTCGACGCCGCTGCGATAGACATCGAGCAGAGCGTTCCAATCCATGGTTTTGAGTTCGACATCGAAACCCGCCGCGTCAAGCTGCGACTTGACCAGCTCGTTCATTGGCAATGGCTGCATCTGACCCGATCCCGAGGTCGAGATGCCAAAGCTGACCTTGCACGGCAGACAACCCGCCTCCTTGAGCAGGGAGCGCGCCTTTGCCGGATCGTAGTCCCAAGCCGGCGGATGCCCGTAATAGGGAAGCGTCGGCGGCACGACATCCTGCTCGGGGATCGCGGTCCCACCGAGCAGCTCGACCACGTCCTTACGATTGATCGCGTAATTGGCGGCCTGCCTGACGCGCAGATCCTTGAACGGGCCGCGAACGAAATTGAGCATATACGGCCAATCATGCGGATAGACATTGGTGACGATTTTCATGCCCGAGGATTTGAGACGGGGAATCGCGTCGGGCGACGGCGCTTCGATCCAATCGACTTGCCCCGCCAGCAATGCCGCAGTGCGCGTCGATGCCTCCGGCATCGGGATCAGCACTAGCCGGTCCTGTTTCGGAATGCGCGCTTTGTCCCAGTAATCTTGGTTGGGCACAAACTCCAGCCGCTGGTGCGGGACAAAGCGATCGAACCGATAAGGACCGGTGCCTGACGGATGCAGTGCGTATTGCGCCCAGTCATAATGCAGCGCCTGCGCCCGGCAGCGGCTGATCATCATCACGTAGCTGAGACTATATGGAAACAGCGATTCGACAAAATTGTTCTCGAAGGCGACCGTGTAACCATCGATCTTGGTGACTGATTTGACGTTTACCAGAAATGAGCGGGTGTAGGCGAATTGTTGAGCCAGAAAGAACGGCGCCTTCTTGTCGGTGCGGTATTGGATATTCCACACCACATCGTCGGCCGTGAATGCGCAACCGTCGTGCCATTTGACGCCGTGGCGCAGATGCACGATCCAGCGCTTGTGGTCGTTCGGGTCGATTTCCCATGACGTCGCAAGACCGGGCTTGATCTCGGACGGCTTGTCGGCCTTTGAGAGATCCCATAACACCAATGCGTCGTAGAGGTTGTAGCCAACAAAGCGATAGCCTTCAAAACCCTGGTCCGGATTGCCGGTCGTCACCGGAATGTCGCCCGCCGTCATGGCGACGGTCAGGGTGCCGCCACCGGCAGAAGCTCGTTGGTTAGGCACGGCGAAGGCCAAAAAAAGAGCGGCAATGCCGAGCACCCGCACGGCCACGCGCAGCGGGAAAGCCCGAAAAAACGGCGAATTCCGCTGTTTCCGGTCGGAAAGACCGGATGCGCAGCTGCGAGACATGGCGCTTGATGCTCCTCCAGGGGCGAGATCCCCGGCATCCGAAGCAGCAAAAAGTATACCAAGCGGGCTAAGCGGGCTCTCCGAGCTGACCTATGACACACGGGTACGGGGTAGAGTGGCGTCCGGTTTCGGCGCCGGTGACCCAAATATTGCCGAGTCGGGCGCTCCCCAGGACCGACTGAAATCGGCTGGTATGTCGCTCCTTTATGTTATGCTCGATATGGCTCGGAGGAAGTTCGGAGGATAGCCGAGGCGAAGCTTGCTTCGACCCATTCCAATTTGGTGGCGGAGCAGCTGTGACAGGAAGGAGATAGCCGTGCCCGATACTACCGATCGAAGGCCGCCGGTCGCCGTCGGCCATGTGCATCTCAAAGTGACCGATGTCGGCGCCGCTGCACGCTGGCTCGAAACCGTGGGTCTGCGTCCGATCGTGACGTTAGACGAGCTGGCGGTGCTGGAGTTGCGCGGCGGCACACATGTTGTCGTCCGGCAGGCCGAGCAGCCACCCGCGCCCGGAAGCGGAGCGCCTTTCGACCTGATGGTCGACGACGTCGACGCCACCCACCGAGACTATGCCCAAAAAGGGTTGTCGCCGTCGCCGATCCGCCGCGGCCGCATCCACGACTCGTTCGATCTTGCCGGACCCGACGGCTGGGCGTTCACGATCAACTCCTCGCACGCCAGCGGCCAGCCGATCTGACAGAGAGCCCCTCGCCGCGCCGATCCCGCTCGCACCCACGGAATAAGCGGTAGGGCGGGTGCAACCCGCGGAAGACGGCGCAAGGTGGCGGGTTGCACCCGCCCTACATTGCTCGCAGCCGTGGAAAAAGCCTTAGGGCGGATTCTGGGCAGTGGACCCCGCGCGCACGGTCGGTGATCTCGCTAACGCGGCGGCAAAATGGGCCGGGCACGCGATGGGGGCATGGCAGTGGACGGTGCTGCTCCAATTCTTCTTCGCCGCGGCGCTGCTGGGGGCGCAGGCGCAACCGGCCGCTGCCGATGCAAGCGCGCAGGGTCCGGGTTCGCGTTCTGGCACCGGCGGCTATCTGACCTCCCGCCTTATGCCGCCGAAATCGCAGGCTTCGTGCCGCCTGAACAACGGCCCGATGTACCGAGCCGATGCGATCGTTACCGGCACGGACATGCGCCAGCGCCCTTGGGGCTTTGCCCAAACCTTGCGCGAGGTTCTCGTCAAGTCGTCGGGCGACCCGCGGCTTGGCGATGACCCGCGCACCGCCCGGCTCGCCCGGCATGCGGAGCGTTTTGTCGCCTGCTTCGACTATGTCGACATGATGGCCGGCGTCCCATTGCACGACGACCAGGGAACCTCGGACCGGCCGCATAAACTCACGGTGTATTTCATTCCCGCCAAAATCGATGCCCTGTTGGCGCAATTCGGCGACAAGCCGTGGCGCGGCACCCGCCCGATCATCGTGCCAGACCTGCTTATCCATGGCAGAAAGCCGCCGCCCTATGTGCTGAGCGCGGAAATCCCGGCGGGTGCCGACCAGCGCGGTTCGTTTACCACCGCTGCCGATGAGTTCGGCATGGCCGTGCATATCCCAAGCGACGCCGAGCTTCGCGCTTGGGGTGCGAGCGCCGGTCATTTCCTGAAGGAGCCGCCGCCAACGAGCGCGGGAGAGGCCATTGTCACGGGTACGCTCGACTGGAACGAGACATTGCCCGGGTGGATCGGAAAATGGCGGATGCGCTGGCACGGTGCCGATTACCAGTGGGGCATCAGCGGCGTCAATTTCGACGCGGCGTTCCGCAACATCGTCCGCGGCGTGGTGCTCGCCGCCTCGGGCGCAGGTCCCCCCGACCACGGGGATTAATTCGGCTGCGGTTATCAGCAGGGAATGAGGGCTACCCCAATGCGGACCCTCTCCCTCGCCTGGGCCCGCTGCGTTGAGCTGATCTGAGGCGGCTCTGGAAGACAAAATCTCGAGAAAGAAATGTTTTCGGTCGGCAAGCTGTCGATGCCGCTATGCTGTCCTCATTAACAAAGGGGGGACGCGGGTGTGGATACTCGGGAGCGCCGACCTGTAAGCCCGGCGGTCGCGATCTGCTGGGAGATGTATCATGCTGACACCGCGGTCATTTTCACATGTCGGACTTTCGGTTCCGGACATCGAAGAGGCGGTCGCTTTCTACACCGCGGTTCTTGGCTGTTACGTGGTTATGCGACCCACCAAAATCGTCGAGAAGAACGACACCACGATCGGTCGCCTGTGCACTGCGGTGTTTGGTCCCGGATGGGGTCATTTTCGCATTGCCCACTTATCCACCGGCGACAAGATAGGCATAGAACTGTTCCAGTTCGACCGCACCCGGCCGCGCGATGGCGAATGGCAGTATTGGCGCACCGGCGGCCCTTCGCACTTTTGTATGCAGGACCCGGATATCGAAGGCATGGTCGAGCGTGTTCTCGCCCATGGCGGCAAACAGCGCATGCCCATCCAAGAATTTTACCCAGGCAAGAAGCCTTATCGAATGGTCTATTGCGAGGATCCATTTGGTAACTTGATCGAAATCTACACCCACAGCTACGAGTTGACCTACTCGGCCGGCTCCTACTCTTGATCGGTCGGATGACCGATACGCGCTGTTCGACTCGAGGGCTTTGTGGACCATCTCTGCCACCGGGGCATTTTTGGTTGGCCCTGCCTGCGGCATTTGAGTCGGCATCTCGAGGGCCTACGGTCGAGACGCCTGCCGCCGAAGGGTCGGCTTCCTGGTCCACCCTTGGGGATCGGGAACAAGGCGCCGAAATTGTCTCGCTCGGATGGGTCATATCGCTTTCTTAGCGCGGACGCTGAGCGCTATGCTGCCTGAGGGGCGATGGGAGGCCAATTCGTGTTCTCTGGACTGTCAATGGCGACCGGTCGGATTGTGGTGAGGAACGCCAAGGGAAGAAATTGCCCTGAACGACGCTCTCGCTGGTGATTGCGACTCCGGGCAATGCCGATCGAGATCACCAATTGGCTGCACGCGCTGGGGCTCGAACGATACGCCTCCGCATTTCACGACAATGCGATCGACGCCGAGGTTTTGCGCGAACTGACGGCCGACGACCTCAAAGATCTAGGCGTTAGTCTTGTCGGCCATAGGCGCAAGCTGCTGTCCGCGATTGTTGCATTGCGAAATGACCAACCAAATTTGGGGCTGCCGGACGTGTCGAGCCAGTCGGCGCAATCGGGACGGGGCGCCGGTGTCAAGCCCGGTTCTGCCGAACGTCGACAGCTGACCGTGCTGTTCGCCGATTTGGTCGGCTCGACCGAACTCGCCGCCCGCCTGGATCCCGAGGACCTGCGCGAGGTCATCGGCGCGTATCACCGCGCCGTGGCCCGAGTTGTCGCTGAGGCTGACGGTTTTGTCTCCAGGTACATGGGCGATGGCGTAATGGTCTATTTCGGCTACCCGCAAGCGCATGAAAACGACGCTGAGAGGGCGGCGCGGGCCGGGCTGGGCGTGATCGACGCGGTCCGTCGCCTCGATGTCAAATCCGTCGCACTGCGAACGCGCATCGGGATCGCCACCGGACTCGTGGTGGTCGGCGACCTGATCGGCGAAGGCTCGGCTCAGGAACAATCGGTTGTCGGCGAAACACCGAACCTCGCCGCCCGCCTGCAAGCCGTGGCCGAGCCGGACACTGTCGTCATCGCTGCGAGCACGCGACGACTGGTTGGCGATCTCTTCGAGTACCGCGATCTCGGTGCCCGCGAGGTGAAGGGCATCGCCGGGCGAGTGCCGGCGTGGCAGGTGCTGCGTCCAAGCGCCGTCGCGAGTCGGTTCGAGGCGTTGCGTGGGTCGGCGCTGACCCGGCTGGTCGGCCGCGACGAGGAGATCGACCTGCTGCTGCGCCGCTGGGCGCGCGCCAAGGCTGGCGTCGGTCAAATCGTGCTGATCTCGGGCGAAGCCGGCCTCGGCAAGTCGCGTATCACCGCGGCATTGGAGGAATGCCTCCACGCCGAGCCGCATCTCCGTTTGCGTTATTTCTGCTCGCCTTATCACCAAAACAGTGCGCTGTTTCCCTTTATTGACCAGCTGCGCTACGCGGCCGGGTTCGCGCGCGATGATCCACCTGCGGCTCGGCTGGAGAAGCTCGAAGCCTTGCTCGCCCGCGCCGCACCACCCGACGAGGATGTGGCATTGCTGGCGGACTTGCTGTCATTACCGGCTTCGGAGAGATACCCGCTGCCGAACCTCAGTCCGCAGCGCAAGAAGGAGCGGACGCTGGAGGCGCTGATCCGCCAGCTCGAGGGCCTGGCGTGCCGGCAGCCGGTGGTGATGGTTTTCGAGGACGCGCACTGGATCGACCCAACCTCGCGCGAGCTGCTCGACCTCACGGTCGAGCGAGTAGGCAGCCTTCCGGTGCTGGCGATCGTGACCTATCGCCCCGAGTTCCAGCCAGCCTGGACTGGCCGCCCGCAGGTCAGCATGATGGCGCTCAATCGCCTGGACCGGCGCGATCGGGCAGTTCTGGTCGAGCAGATCGCCGGCGGCAAGGCGTTGCCCGATGAGGTTGTCGAGCAGATCGTCGAGCGTACAGACGGCGTGCCGCTTTTCGTCGAGGAACTGACCAAGAGCGTCTTGGAGAGCGGTCTGCTGCGCGAGGTGGTAGATCGTTACTTGCTCGACCAGGCGTTGCCGCCACTCGCGATCCCGACGAGTTTACACGATTCGCTGATGGCGCGGCTCGACCAAGCGGCCTCGGTACGGCTGGTGGCGCAAATCGGCGCCGCGATCGGACGCCAGTTCTCCTACGAACTGCTGCACGCCGTCTCCCGTCTTCCCGGGGACGAACTGCAAACGGCTCTCGCCCGCCTTGTTGACTCGGAGCTGGTGTTCCAGCGCGGCGCGCCACCTGATGCGGTCTATGCCTTTAAGCACGCGTTAGTGCAGGATGCGGCGCACGGCAGCCTTCTGCGCAGCACACGGCAGCAACTGCACGCACGGATCGCCCAAGCGCTCGAAACACTGTCTCCCGAGTTGATGGAGAGCCAGCCCGAGCTTTTTGCTCAGCATTACGCCGAGGCCGGGCTCGTGGAAAAGTCCGTAGCCTGCTGGGGCGAGGCCGGGCAGAGGTCTGCCGCCCGCTCGGCGATGGCGGAAGCGGCCGCGCAATTTCACAAGGGGTTGGACCAACTGGCGCTGCTGCCGGACATCCCCGAACGCCAAAAATCGGAGCTCAAACTTCGGAGCGCCCTGGGAGCGGTGTTGAACGCCGTCAAAGGCTTCGCCGCCCCGGAAACGGGCCAGGCCTACGCCCGGGCACGAGAACTGTGGGAGCAGTTGGGTTCTCCCTCGGAGTTCCTTCAGGTGCCCTTTGGTCAGTCCCTTTATCACGTGTACCGCTGCGAATTTGAGCGGACGCAGCGTTTGGACGAAGATTTGCTGCATCTCAGCCGTCTGCGCAATGATTCCGGCGGGCTCGTTCTGGGCCATCTTTCCTCCGGCCGGACGCTGATTGGGGTCGGCAGGTTTGCCTCCTCACGATCGCATCTGGAAGAGGGGCTCGGGCTTTATGATCCGGTCTCTCACTACACGCTTGCCCATCAGGCCGGGATCCACCCCCAGGTGATATCGCAGGCGTATTTGGGGAATGTCCTTTTCTGTCTCGGCTTCCCCGACCAGGCACTGGCGCAGAGCAACGCTGCTGTCGCCGAGGCTCGCAGGCTGGCTCATCGGCCGTCTCTGGCTGGGAGTCTGTCATTGGCCAGCAGGTTGCGTTCGCTCAGCGGAGACGACGTCGGCTTGGAAGGCCTGGCAGACCAGCTAACCGCGGTTGCAACCGAGCAGGGGTTTCCTCACTGGCGTGCAGAGGGAATGATATGTCGCGGGTGGGCGAAGGTCAAAAATGGCGATGTGGCGGAGGGGATATCGCTGCTGCGCCGCGGTTCAGCGGCTTATCGCGCAACAGGGGCCGAGTTGTGGATGCCCTACCATCTCTTCCTCCTGGCGAGGGCCTGTGAGATCTCAGGGCAAATCGAAGAGGCCGCGACCCTGCTGGACGATGCGTTGCAGATCGTCCAAAATAATAGCGAGCGCTGGCTTGAGGCGGAGCTGAACCGGCATAAAGGTCAGTTGTTGCTGCGGCAAGGGCAATGCGAGGCTGCTGAAGAATTCTTTAGCAAGTCCGTGAGCGTAGCCGCAGAGCAGGCTGCTAAACTTTGGGAATTACGGGCTGCTGCGAGCTTCGCCCGGCTGCGCCGCGACCAGGATCGTCATGCCGAAGCCCGCGACCTGCTCGCCCCGGTCTATGGCTGGTTCACCGAAGGCTTCGACACGGCCGATCTCAAAGACGCGAAGGCGCTGCTCGACGCCTTGGTGTGAGCCGCCTTGGGCGCAGGTCCGCCCGACCAGATTGGGGCGCTTTGCCGGGTGTGGATCTGCTCTCCATTTTCACGTGTATACCAATTCGACGAGCGCGAGGCTGAATGCGGAAATGAACAGCCAGGCCCCGGCGCCAACGAACAGGGGCTTCCAGCCTTTTGCACGCAATTTGCTGACATCGGTCTCGAGACCCATCGCGGCGAGCGCGATCGTCAATAGGAACGTGGTCGTCTGGATGAGCCAGGCTTTCTCGAGCTGAGGGATCAGGTCAAGGCTGTTGAACAGCATCATTGCGACAAACCCCAGCACGAACCACGGAACGGGTACCGATTGCCGCTTTGAAGGCCCGGCGCGATCGGCCTGCGATGTACCGGCACTGACGCAACCGAGTGCCAAGATCAATGGCGCCAACAGCATCACTCGGCTAAGCTTTGCAATTGTTCCGAAATTGCCGGAGTCGACGCCATTCTGGAACGCGGCGGCGACCACCTGTGCGATTTCATGGATAGAGGCGCCGGCCCACAGCCCAAAGGCATGGGGCGTCAACTGCAGCAGGCCCTCCAAAGCTGGATAGAGCAGCATCGAGGCGGAGCCGAACACCGTGACGCAGGCCACGCCATAGGCGACATCCTCGTCGGATGCGCGGGTCACTGTGTTCGTCGCGACAACGGCGGAAGCGCCGCAGATCGAGGTGCCGGCGGCAATCAATACGGCAAGCTTGCGGTCAACGCCGAGCCGGCGGCCGAGCCAAACGGTGAAC
>DASXMC010000037.1:0-6597 GCA_036495885.1 Allostellaceae bacterium
CCGCCCTCGCCGGGCTTGGCCCCTTGCGCCATCTTGATCTGCAGATCGTCGGCGTTGACTAGGTATTCGGTGGTGACGCCGAACCGGCCCGAGGCGACCTGCTTGATCGCCGAGCGCATCGAGTCGCCATTGTCGAGCGGCTTGAACCGGCTCGCCTCCTCGCCGCCTTCGCCGGTATTCGATTTGCCGCCGATGCGGTTCATCGCAATCGCCAAAGTCGTGTGCGCCTCGCGGCTGATCGAGCCGAAGCTCATCGCTCCCGTGGCAAAGCGCTTGACGATTTCGCTTGCCGGTTCGACCTCGTCGAGCGGCGCCGGCTGCGGCCCGGGCTTCAGACTCATCAGACCGCGGATCGTCAGCAGCCGCTCGCTCTGGTCGTTGATCGTCGCCGCAAAGGCCCGGTATTCGTCGAGCGAATTGCCGCGCACCGCGTGCTGCAGTCGGGCGACCGATTGCGGCGTCCAGGCGTGGTCCTCGCCGCGCAGGCGAAAAGCGTAATCACCACCGACATCGAGCATGTCGTCATAAACCGGGTTTTGGCCATAGGCGTGGCGGTGGCGCTCAACCGCTTCGAGGGCGATTTCGCGCAAGCCCACACCCTCGATCGTCGTCGCGGTGCCGGTGAAATATTTATCGACAAAATCGCTGGCGAGCCCGACCGCGTCAAAGATCTGCGCCCCGCAATAGGATTGATAGGTCGAAATGCCCATTTTGGACATGACCTTCAAAATGCCCTTACCGACCGCTTTCAGGTAATTCTTTTGGACTTGTTCGGCGGTGAGCGGCAGATCGTTCTCGGCGCGGATCTGTTCGAGCGTGGCAAAGGCGAGGTAGGGGTTGACCGCTTCGGCACCATAGCCGGCAAGCGCGCAGAAATGATGGACCTCGCGCGCCTCGCCGGTCTCAACGACGATCCCGGTCGAGGTGCGCAATCCCTGCCGGATCAGATGATGGTGTACAGCCGAGGTGGCGAGCAAGGCCGGGATCGGCACCCGCTCGGCCGAGGTCGCCCGGTCGGACAGGATCAGGATGTTGTGCCCGGCTTCGACCGCGAGGGTCGCCTCATAGCACAGCCGTTCGAGCGCCGGCGCCATGCCGTCCGCACCCTCCGCCGCCGCCCAAGTCGCGTCGAGCGTATCGGTGCGGAACGCCGGAACAAGGGTCTCGATCGCGTGGATCTTATGCAGATCGCCATCGGTCAGGATTGGCTGCGCCACCTCCAGCCGATAGTGGCTCCCGGCCTCATGGCCCAAAAGATTGGGCCGCGGTCCGATCATCGACACCAGCGACATCACCAATTCTTCGCGGATCGGATCGATTGGCGGATTGGTGACCTGGGCGAAGTTCTGTTTGAAGTAGTTGTAGAGAAGCTTGGGCTTTTTCGACAGCGCCGCAATCGGCGTATCGGTCCCCATCGAGCCGACCGGGTCGTCGGCATCGCGCGCCATCGGCTCGAGAAAGAACTGGATGTCTTCGAGCGTATAGCCAAACGCCTGCTGGTGGTTCAGGTGGGTCGTCGGATCGTTGGGCCGCGTCGGCACTACTGCCCGAGAATATTCTTCGAGGTTCCCCTCGGATATGTCGGGCAGTTCCGAGAGCTTGAACTGGGTAGCCTGCAGCCAGGAATCATACGGGTGCTGGGCGGCGAGCTTCTGCTTGATCTCGTCGTCGTCGATAATGCGGCCCTCATCGAAATCGATCAGCAGCATCCGGCCGGGCTGCAGCCGCCATTTGCGGCGGATGCGTTCTTCCGGGACCGGTAGTACCCCGGCCTCCGAGGCCATGATCACATGATCGTCATCGGTAATCACATAGCGCGCCGGCCGCAGCCCGTTGCGGTCGAGCGTGGCGCCGATCTGGCGGCCGTCGGTAAAGGCGATCGCCGCGGGCCCGTCCCACGGCTCCATCAACGCCGCGTGATACTCGTAAAACGCGCGCCTCTGCGGATCCATCAGCGGGTCACCGGCCCACGCCTCGGGGATCAGCATCATCATCGCGTGCGACAACGAATAGCCGCCGCCGATCACGAGCAACTCGAGCGCATTGTCGATGCACGCCGTGTCGGACTGGTTCGGCCCGATCAGCGGCACCATCTTGGCGAGGTCGTCGCCCAATAGCTCTGAGGTCATCGCCTGCCGGCGCGCGTGCATCCAATTGACGTTGCCGCGGACCGTGTTGATCTCGCCGTTGTGGCACAAAAACCGATAGGGGTGCGCCAGCCGCCAGGACGGAAAGGTATTGGTCGAAAACCGCTGATGCACCAGCGCCAGCGCCGAAACCGTCAGCGGGTTACGCAGATCCTGGTAAAAACTGCCGACCTGCGGCGCCAGCAACAGTCCTTTGTAGACGAGGGTGCGCGTCGAAAATGACGGCATGTAGAGTTCCGGCAAACCCGGCAAACCGTGTTCGGCGGCGAGTGCCACCACACTGTTCAGCGCCTGCTTGCGGATCGTCAGGATCTTGCGTTCGAAGGCGTCCTGGTCA
The DNA here is from genome assembly GCA_036495885.1 of Allostellaceae bacterium. GTDB lineage: Bacteria > Pseudomonadota > Alphaproteobacteria > ATCC43930 > CGMCC-115725 > AP-15. The sequence goes on from DASXMC010000037.1 coordinate 2,485, forward strand.
GGCAGCGCCGGATCGGCGGCGACGATCGCCTGGGCAATCGTCGGCATAGTTTCGATGACGCGGGCGCCGAGCCCCTCCGTGTCGGTCGGGACCTCGCGCCAGCCGACCAGCGACTGGCCTTCGGTGCGGATAAAATGTTCGACATGGCGGATCGCAAAATTGCGCGCTGCCTCGTCACGCGGCAAAAAGCACATTGCGACGGCATATTGCCCTGGCGCCGGCAGGTGCAGATCCCGGCGGTTTGCCCAATCGCGCAGCAGCGCGTCCGGCATTTGGATCAGGCAGCCGGCACCGTCGCCGACCAGCGGGTCGGCGCCGACAGCGCCGCGATGGTCCAGGTTTACTAGGATCTTCAGACCGCGCTCGATTATATCGTGCGATTTTCGTCCTTTGATGTTGGCGACAAAGCCGACGCCGCAGGAATCATGTTCGTTGCGCGGATCGTAGAGTCCCTGTCTCCCGGGCACAGCCATATCGAATGCTCTTCACCTGAACTTGTTTCAGACATCGCCGCGGCGCGCAGGCAGCGCTGGACGCAGGCGCGGCAAATTCATAATAGGCACGTCCGCGCATGCGAATCGAGGTTAAATCGCGCCTTGCAACTGCGTCGCGGTGGACCTCGCTTTCGCGCGACAAAAAAGGGCATTTTGTAGGCCTTACCGTAAACGCTGCAAAACACGTTGCCGCAGGCCTGCCCGATGGCGCGTGACAACGCGACGCGGGCGGTATCATTGACCATGCGCGGCCATGGCTCGGCTAATCTCGCGATTGTCGATCCCCTCTTGGGCCGTTTTTCCAGCTCGCGACCATGCCGTCGTTACCCATCGTCCTTCTGTGCGCACTGACGGAGCTGTTGGTCGCCATCGCCCTCGGATGGCCGGTGGCGCGGCGATTGGCGCCCACACCCTCGCTTGCCCTGGCGCTGGCGCCGATCGTGGGCTGGGCCCTTTTCAATACCGCGGCACTCCCGCTGTTGACGGCAGTCGGCTTTACCCGTGTCACCGTCTCCATCAGTTGCGGCGCCGCCATTCTCGGCGGGGCTGCGGTGCAGATCTTTGGCCGTGCACGTAACCTGGCCGAGTTCGGCCGCAACGAGGTATTTCTGTGGGCATTCGCCGCCGCCGCACTGCTCGCCCTGGTGCCGGCGCTCGCCGTCTGGCCAAAACACGTTGCCGGCGGCATCGCTCTCAGCGAGGCGATGTTCGATCATTCGAAGGCAGCGATCATAGACGATATCGTCCGGTTGGGACTGCCGCCCGGCAACCCCTTCTTCGGCGAGGGCGGGTCGCCGCACCTCGTCTATTATTATCTGTGGCACTTCAGCGCCGCGATCCCGGCGGCATTGTTCGGCGCCAGCGGCTGGGAAGCCGATATCGCGCTGACCTGGTTTACCGCCTTTGCGTCGCTATGCTTGATGCAGGGTGTGGCAGCGTCGCTCGGCGGTAACAGGGTTGGCTCGCTCCTGGTGCTGCTGCTCAGCCTCGGGGGTTCGCTCGACCCGATACTTCGGCTCGTGCTCCCTTCCGGCTTTCTCGATCGGGCATTGTCGCAGCTTCTTTGGCCGCAAGGCTGGCTCTTTCAGGCGAGCTGGGCACCGCAGCATGTGGCCGCGGCGGCCTGTGTCGTGGTCTCGATTTTTTTGCTGTCCCGCCTCGCCGCGGCGCGCGATCGGCTGACCGCACCCTTCCTCGCGGTCATGGTCGCAGCCGGCTTCGAAAGTTCGGCCTGGGTCGGGGGCGTCATTTTTGCCGCCGCGGCGCTGCCGATCGGTGCCGTATTTTTGCTCATTGCCGAAGACAAAGGGGCGCACCGTTCATTCGTTATGCGCAGCGCAGCGGCGACGGCACTCGCATTGGCGATCGCCTATCCGTTCCTGCGCGACGAATTTGCCGCCACAGCCGCGCGGCAGGCGGGTGCTCCGCTCGCCTTTCACCCGTTCGAGGTGCTGGGGCCGATAGTGCCGCACCAGCTGCGAGCCGTCGCCAACCTGCCGGCTTTTTGGGCAATATTGATGGTGGTTCAGTTCCCGGCGATCTATTTCGCCGGCCTCTGGGGAATGGCTGAAGCCGTCGCCGCGCAACAGCCGCAGACAGCGAAGCGGCGCCTGGTCATCGGCCTTACAGTCCTCGCCGCCGCCAGCCTGATCGTTCCGTGGCTTTTTGCCAGCACCATCGCGAACAATGATCTGGGCTGGCGCGGGGTGCTGCCCGGCATTTTCGTGCTGACCATATTCGCCGCCGCCGGCCTCGCCCGCTGGCTCAGCGCGGCGCGCGGGTTGGCGCTTGCCGCGATCGCATTGTGGGCACTGGGCCTGCCCGGCGGGCTGCAGATTGCGGCCGGCAATGCCTTCGGTCTGACGACAGCGGCGGCATCGATGTTCGCGCAATCACCCGAGCTTTGGGCGGCAGTGCGTCGACACGCCGCCTCCGACGAGCGCGTCGCCAACAACCCACTGTTCCTCGCCCGCGAAGTGCGCTGGCCGGTCAACATTTCCTGGGCATTGCTTGCCAATCGCCGCTCTTGCTATGCCGGCTGGAACCTGGGACGCGCCTTCATACCCTTGCCCGAAGCCGAGATCGACCGGATCGACGCGCTGTTCACGCGTATCTTTGCCGGTCACGGCAGCGCTGCCGAGGTCCACAGCCTCGTGAGCCGCTTTGACTGCCGCGTCATCGTCGTAACCGCGAGCGACGGCGCATGGCTGCGAGATCCGTTCGCGACCAGCCCCGATTACCGCCTGGTCGACGAAAGACCGAGGCGATGGCGCATCTATCGCGCCGTCGACGGTGGGCGCGCCGCAAAATGATCATGGCCTCGGGAGGCCAAGGCGACCCGGGTGAATGTCGCGGTGATCCGAACCGCGGCGCGCAGCGATCCCATGAGCGACCCGGCCACCTTGGAGGCGCCAGCGCTGCGCCGGCGGTAGGGCATCGCCACTTCGAGAATGCGCAAGCCGGCGCGCGCGGCCCGCATCTGCATCTCGATATTCCAGCCATAGGTCATCTCACGCATGCCCAGGCGTTCGAGACAATCGCGGCGAATTGCGCGATAGGCGCACATGTCGGTAAAGCGCACCCCATAAAGTGACGCCATGCCGAGCCCCGCGAGCCGGCCGGCCAGCAACTGGTGCCAGCTCATCGCCCCGGGCTCACGTTTGCCGCGGGCGCGCGAGGCGATGACAAAATCGTATTCGCCGCTTCGGATCGGATCGACCAGCAGCCCCATCAGATCGCCACGATCTGCACCGTCGCCATCCATAAAGACGATGATCCCGCACTCAGGAGCGGCGGCGGCGATCCCTGCCGCGCAAGCGCGGCCATAGCCTCGCGCACCCACGGCAACAACCCGCGCCCCGGCCGCAGCGGCTACCGCCGGCGTGCCGTCGCTGCTGCCGCCGTCGACGACGATGACCTCACGCGCCAGATCTCGCGGGACCTCGCCCAGGACATACTTTATCGATTGCGCTTCATTGATTGTCGGGATCACGATCGCGACGGCTAAAGGCTCCATCGCAATCCGCAATTCTGGCACGGCTTGGGCGGCATATCGCTGACGAGTGCCGCGCGAAAATTCTGATATGCGGTCCCGTTCCAGATTTCGCGCAAAGTCTGCTGGGTGGCGTCACCGAGGGTGTAGGTGTCGTAGCCGCGCGCCGAGAACGGGGCGATGCAGCAGGGCAGCGCGCGGCCATGCGCGGTAAAGTACATCAGCGACCACGGACGGCGGCAGGCCGACCATGGCGCCTCATCCTCGGCGCGCTTCAGGCTGGTTCCGGGCTCGGTAGCACCCGACGCATCAATCGCCACGCCGAGTGTGACACCGAGAGCCTGTGCCGCGGCAATTGCCTCGTCTTCCTCGCGCCGCGTCTTTTCGAACAATGACGATTGCTCGCGCGCCAGCCCGCGGCCGAGATCGTCAAAGACGAGGCGCTGCAGATAAACCTCCTTGACCCCGATGCGCGCCGCCAGTCTTACAAAATCAGGAAGCTGCTCGATTGTTTCCTTCAATCCGGTCAGCCACAGCGAGACGCGGGGGGTCGAGGCACCGACTTCTCTCTGCAACACGATAAACTCGCCGACATTGCGCACGATCCGGTCAAAGAAGTTTTTGCCG
>DASXMC010000038.1:0-4381 GCA_036495885.1 Allostellaceae bacterium
TGTCGGGGTGCAGAACCGTGGTCGATTGCAGAAAATTGGCCGCACAAGGTTCGGCCGGATGCACGGTCGCCGCGGTGGTCAAAGACCCTTGCGGCGACGTAACCGTGAAATGATCGCCCTTGGCCTCGCCGCTGATCTCGATCCGGCCATCGGCCTTGTCGGAAACGGCCTGGAACGAGATCAGGCGGTTTCCCGCCCAGCGCTCGGTGTTGCTTGCATCGAGATGATAGACCGAGATGCCCAGCATCCGGACGTCGATATGTTCGCGTGCGTTGACTTGAGTTGCGCCATTGCCGAGAGGCTCGACAGTGCAGCTGTACCAGCCGACATCGCCGACGACCGAATGCGACACCCGGTAGAAAAGTTGGAGCGGAGCCGCGGCGCGCGCCGGAGCCACGCTCGCCGCTCCGCCGAGAAAGACGAGAACCAAGACAACCATCGGTGGTCGGGCCAAGACAGCCGCCCTCCGCGTTGTTGCCAACGCACCCCGGTTTGGCGCGACCTTTCCTTTGGGCAACCACCATCTCCGTTCGTAAAGGAACAGGCCGAGCTTTCGGACCTGCGAAACGAAAGATGAATTTTGGCTAAAGTAAAGAATGTCTTAATTTTTGGAAGCGAATTTTTTGGCTCTGGCTGTTGACCACCATCCCCATCATCCTCGCGTCCGGTCGTCGCGGCGGGATTGCTTCGTCGCTCTGCTTCTCGCAACGACGACTATTTACGGTTTCATTGCGAGCCCCGGGTCCGCGCCCCGCGTGGCCCGAAGATAAACTCCGCGAAGCAATCTCGGCGACAAACGGCCTGTAACAAATGTTGGATTCGCGCCGCCAGGCGGAGATCAACCAGTTTTGCTGGAACCGGCGCGGGCGTTGAATTCGGCGATCAGAGCATCGAGGGCGGGAAGCGCGCTTTGGAGTGCGCCCCAGAAATGGCGCGATCGGCGCTTTTCGAACGCCTCGGGTGCGATCCCCTGCTGCTCGACCCAGGTGAAATACCCGAGGTTGAAGATTCGCGAGCGCTGGTGATGGTCCAGTTCGAGGACGTCGCTATCGGCAATCCCCAAGAGGTGCTCTCCAAAAATTTCGCCGGCATTGACCTCGTCGAAACCGGAGGCGAACCGGGTCGTCAGGAGCTTTTGGCGCTCGCTGGAGTAGAGCGCCGCACTATCGGTTGCGAGGGTAACGATCAGATCGTCCTCCTCGAGGTCGAGACGCTTGGCGATCTTGATCGCGGCAACGAGATTGGCGATCCCCGAGAGACCGAGGAGTTTGAGGTCGCCGGCAAGGGCAGGATCGATCCGCCGCCGATGGGTTAAATAGGAGAGGCCGGTCTCGCTGTTGAACAACAAGTCAAGCGCGGCGGTGGCTTGATCCGACACGCCGACGACCATGTCGGTATTCATCACGTTATGGATCAGCGGGACGTGCTTGTCGCCAATCCCCTGGATGTTGTGTTCGCCAAAGCCGTTGCGCAGCAAAGTCGGGCATTCGCTGGCTTCGACCGCGACAATCCGGGCGTCGTGTTCCTGCTTCAGGTAGTCGCCGGCGGCGAGCGTGCCGGCCGACCCCGACGCCGCGACAAACGCCGCCAGCCGCAGATTTGGCCGGGTGGCGCATAGCGCCCCGAAGATGTCGGCGAGCGCCGGGCCGGTGCAGGCCCAATGGGCGAGATAATTGCCGAACTCGGCGAATTGATTGAGCACGACATTGCCCGGGTCGTGCGCCAACTCGGCGCATTTGTCGTAAATTTCCTTGACGTTGCTCTCGCTGCCGGGGGTTCGAACGATGTCTTCGGGCAGCACGACCCATCGGCGCAGCCAGTCGAAGCGCTCCTCGCTCATGCCCTCGGGCAATACCGCGATGCCGCGGCAACCCAGGATCCGCGCGATCGCGATCCCGCCGCGGCAATAATTTCCGGTTGACGGCCAAATCGCCCGCTGGCGCTCTGGGTCAAAGCGCCCGGTCACCAGGTGCGGGACCACGCAGCCATATGCGGCCAGCACCTTGTGCGCCCCGATCATCGGAAAAAAACAACCGAGCGCCATTACGATCGGCGCGCGCACCCCGGTCAGCGCGGCCGGAAAAACGAGATGCGCCGGCACCGCATCGATGCCGCGGCGCGCGCGGTCATTGTACCAGTGCACGCGAAACAAATTGGCCGGATCTGGCCTATCCGGGTCGATCGGCGATGAGGTACGCAGCCGGGACTTGTCGCTGGGCCGGGGATCGGCGAGCTCGGCAAAGCTCGGCAGCTCGATCCCGGCGTTACCCAGAAAAGCTGCGGCTCTATCGCGCGTGGGGCGGTCGACGATTGCCGTATCGACACCCAGGCCGGCCATTCCAGGCAATGCGCCCCCGATCAATCCGGCGACAACCCAACTTCGCAGCGGCGCATCCGCGCCGGACCCGGCGCCCTATCGCTCGAGCGGGACTATTCTCATACCCACTTGTTGCCTGGCGGGGATCACACCGCATCCGGTACAGCTGGCAAGGGTAAAGGTTACTTTGCCGCCGTCATCATCGGCAACGAATTGAACCGGAACCCCCCGCGCGTCGATCCACACGGTGTAGTGGGAACCGCCCGTAACCTCGTATTTGCGCGCGCGCATCGGGCTGCCGTCGATGTCGACCACCGTTTCTTCGCCGCCGCTGACGGAGACCCGCTCGATCCTTCCGCTGTCGGGCCGCATCATCGTGTTCGACGACAGAAAATTAGCCGACCAAGGATTTGCCGGATGGACCGTCGCCGGCGCCGTGATCGTCCCCTGCGGCGAGTTTATGACAAAGTTGTTGCCGCGCGCTTCGCCGCGAACCACCATCTGCTGGCCGCCCTTAGTGGTGACGCCAGAGAACGAGATCAGCCGGTTTCCCTGCCAGCGTTCGGTGCGCTGGGCATCTTCGCGGTGGAGGGTGACCCCCAACACTTTGACCGCCAAATGCGCCTGCGTCTGCACCGTAGTGGACCCTCCGGCGCTTGGCTCGATCGCGTTGCTATAGGTCCCGATATTGCCGAATGTCGAATGCGTAACCTGATAGTTCAGCTGCATCCCGGCCACGGCGTCGGCCACCGAACAGAAACCGGGCGCGATCATACTGATACCTACGCCAAATGAGATTATTCCGGCGCGCAGCGCCCATCGCTTGATACGCATGCCGATCGCCTCCATCGTCATCGCCCCAATCCCCCCATCCGATTCGCTGCCGATCCGGCCTGCGAAAGGACACCAGCGAGGTTATCCGTAATTGTTCAAATATTCAAAACAAAATTGAGCCGATTGCGATCCACAATCGGGCTAAGAACATCATTACGGGGGCCCATCGCCGATTTATCATTACCCGTAAGGACGCAGGGGCGGGGCGAAGTCTGACAAATTGGTGAATTAAATTGACGAGTTACTAACAGGAAATCGCGGCGCGCTGTTGTTGGGTAGCATGACCGCTGGCGGCGCCGCCCGCGGCACACATTTTGCCGCTTTGCCCGCGGCTCGCCCCCGTTCGGTTGGACGCGCGCGGGCCGAACACAGTGCGCGCCGAGCGGCTGCGGACGACCTCAAGCAGCCGCCGGTGTAGCGCGGATTCGTCGGGCAATCTCCTTCTCGCGGTCGAACTCCGCGCGCAGCCGTCGAATCTCTTCGGGCGAGAGCCGATCGATGTTCGAATAATCGCGCTTCCACGACGGGTCGGCACTCCACGGCAGCGGCGATTGCACGCTCGTGCGCGCCGCCGGCGCGGCTTCGAGCACACGCAATGCCAGCTCGAAGGTGAAGGCATGAGATTGGGGATCGCCTGGCCGTCCCGCCGCATTGCCGAGCGGAAAATCGCTGAACAGAAAGCGCGGCACGCCAACGTATTCGACGATGTCCTTGGCGCAACCCATGATAACCGTGGCAATGCCATTGGCCTCGAGATGACGGGCGGCGAGGCTCACGGTCTGGTGGCAGACCGGGCAGTTGGGCACAAGGATTGCGGCGTCGGCGCCATCCTCGCGGCAACGCGCCAGCAATTCGGGGGCGTCCTGGTCGAGCGTCGTGCGCTGGCTGCGATTCGTCGGCGCGCCATGAAAGCGCGCCCCCACAGCGCCGATTCGGCCGGCCGCCGCCTGCAGCCGCAATTGCCGCAGCGGGAACCACGTGTTGCTGTCTTCGGCCGTGGTGTGGGCGCGGTCGTAGGCGACATGGGAAATCCGCAAATCGGGGTCGGTGGCGCTGTCGCCCGAATACACCCGGTAAAATTTGGCCGCCGCGTTGTAGCGGGCACCCGGCCTTTGATCGCCCTTATCAGGCTGGTAGGGAGCGGCGGTGGTGATCAGCGCGATGCGGCAGCGGGCAAGCGGTTTGCCGAGCGGCTGAAACGGCACTTCCCCGTAATGCGCCCAGCGATAG
>DASXMC010000039.1:0-3041 GCA_036495885.1 Allostellaceae bacterium
GTCGGCATTGCCGCTGCCCGGCGGGCACGGCGCGAGCGGGCAGACCGCCAGGAACCCGTCCGGCGCCGGTTTTAGGCCCCCAGCCGAACACCATTGCGCGGCCGCCGGATATGCGCAATCGGCTAGGGCGGTTGAATTTCAACTTAGCAAATGCGCTCAAATGTGTCAAAACTGCTACTATGTGGGAACGTCGTATAAGATCGGCGTGAGCGGCACTTTGTGGCGTCGTTTGGCCCCGCTTGCGGCACTGCTATGGGTCGTGGCCGACGCCAATGCGCTGGCCCAGAGCAACCTCGCCAACCCGATCGGTACTCCTCGCGAGCGCCCGGAAAGCGGCAGCCAGCGACTGCCGGGGGCGCAGCCGGCCCCGCCGCCGCCGGCCAATCTCGGGGTGGCCTCGCCGCCGCCCGCAGCGGCGCCGGCACCCGCAGCCAACAGCCCCCGCTTTGTCCTGCGCAAAGTCGATGTCGTCGGTAACACCGTCATCAACCAGGCGGCGATCAACGCCGTCGTCAAACCCTATATCGGCAAGGTGGTAACGCCCGCGGATCTCGAAGAAATTCGCCGTCGGTTCACCCGCCTTTACATCGATCGTGGCTTTATCAACTCGGGTGCGGTGCTCCCCGACCAGAACATTGTCAACGGGGTGGTCACCTATCGCTTTGTCGAAGGGCGGATCACCGATATCAACGTTGCCGGAACCAACCATTTCAGACCGGGATACTTTAGCTCCCGGCTGGAGCGCGCGAGCGAAGCCCCGTTCAACATCACAGACCTCGAACAGGAGCAGCAGATCCTGCTGCAAGACCCGCTGATCCGGCGGCTCAATATCCAAATCTTGCCGGGTCTGGTACCGGGCGAAGCGCGCCTCGACGCGGACGTGTCGGAAGCCAGCCGCTATTCGTTGTTCGCCCAGGTTGCCGACGACCAGTCGCCGACGGTCGGGGAAATCCGCGGCCAGCTCCAGGGCAGCTTTGCCAACATTCTTGGCGTCGGCGACCTGATGACGGCGAACTACGGACGCAGTGGAGCATTGAACGATGGTTTTGTCGGCTATTCAGTGCCGATCGCCAGCGACGACACCCGCTTCAGCCTGCGCTACGACAGGAACGGCACCGTGGTCGTAACCCCGTCGCTGGTGCCGCTCGACATCAGCAGCTCCTATTCGAGCGTCGGCGTGGGTTTGAGTCGGCCATTCTATCGCACCGCGGAGCAGAATCTGACGCTCGGGATCAGCCTGGAGCGGCGTGCGGAGCAGACCTTTCTGCTCGGGATGCCATTCGATTTCGAGGCCGGCTCCAAGAACGGCTACACCAATGTGACGGCGCTGCGCTTTTCACAGAGCTGGCTCAACCGCAATGCCGAACATGCCCTGGCCCTGCGCTCGACCTTCAGCGTCGGTCTCGGGGCATTCGGCGCCACCGTGGTCGACACAACACTGCCCTCCAGCCGGTTTTTCGTGTGGCTCGGCCAAGGCCAATATGTGCAGCGGATCTGGAATGATATCGAAGGGCTGGTGCGCGCCGACCTCCAGCTCTCGGACCGGCCGCTGTTCCAGATCGAGCAGTTTGCCCTCGGCGGCATCGACACGGTTCGCGGTTATCGCGAATATCTGACGGTCACCGACGACGCCGTCTTGGCCTCGGCCGAGCTCCACGTCCCCATTGGCAAGCTGCGCCTGCCCTATCTCGCCAGAACCGACGGCGACGGGCTCGTGCAGCTGGTGCCGTTCTACGATTTCGGCCAAGGCTGGAATGTCGGCCGGCCGACGCCGTTCCCGCCAAATATCTCGGGTGTCGGCGCCGGATTGCGCTGGTATCTCGGCGCCGGGATCACCGCCGAGTTCTATTATGGACACGCGCTGCGCAACGTCTCGGTCGGCAATTCGCTCGAAGACAAGGGTATCTACTTTCGGATCACAACCGCTTTTTTCTGAGGCCGACGGGCGATTGGGGCGGAGAGAACGGCCCACTGGCCGCTGCCGGCTCGTTACCGCTCCTGGGCGTAGCTGCGCCCGGGAGGATAGGTCTGGTAGCTCGGCAGATCGGGACCGATCCGGTCCCAGGGCTGGGCGCTCCCGACAAAGATGTGGGCCTCGGGGCGGAAGGCGCTCGGATCGTCGAGGCTGCCGACGCGCAAGCCGACGATGTCGGGCCGCGCCGACACCCGGATGAACAAGGGCGAGCCGCATTCCGGGCAGAACGCCAATGTCACCTCGTTGCCGGCGTCGCTCGCCCGGACATAAAGCTTGGGCTCGCCCTTGGTGATGCGAAACCCGGCTGCCGGCACCCGCATCGCCGCAATAAACGCCGACCCACTCTGATGTTGACAGGCGCGGCAATGGCATAAGAGCGAATACAGCGGGTCCCCCGCCGACTCGTACCGCACATACCCGCAAAAACAGCCGCCGCTGCGCAATTCCGCCATCGCGCCTTTCTCCAGCCGGTGCACGTGGGCCTCCCCGGGATCGAACACACCCGCTCGCTGTTTTCGCTGTTATTTGCAACGAATCTACCGCCGCCCGCTCCCTGCGTGGCACCCGTTGCTCGTATCGCGCGACGGTCACTTAACCCCAATATACACGGCAACTATGGCAATTTTACCGTCGTCCGGGACTGCGCGACGTGACCCGCGAGGCTCGCGGGCGCCGTGAAAAGGCGGGTGCGCCCGGCGCCGAAACCGCGGCGCGACGGTACATTATTCCAGCCGGCCTGACCAGGTAGAGGGGCTCAGCGCTGGGTCGAGCTTCCCGTGCTCTCGCCCGAGTTCACGCCCCGGCGAGCCACACCGCTTTCGCCCGCCAGGATCTTTATTTCGTCGAGATGCTGCTGTAGCACCGGGATCAGATTCTGGGCATAATCCTTGATCATCGGGTTCTGACCGTCCCGTGCTTCTCTCTCGAAGACCGGGATGGTCTTTTCATGGTCCATAACCATGCCCTGAGTGTATTCCCGGTCGAATTGCCGACCGCTCAGCCTTTCGAGCTTTTGCTGCATTTGCTGCTGCTCGGCGGTCAGCGTCGGTTGGAATGGCTGATTTTG
>DASXMC010000040.1:0-3103 GCA_036495885.1 Allostellaceae bacterium
ATTGAGTGACGCAACCTTGAAGGCGGTTGGCGCGCATGGCGGCGGCGCCACCGCCGCCGAGGTGATGAATTATTTGTCGCGCGAACTCGGGATGTCGGTACGCCCCAACCATCTCGGCATCGCATTGCAGCGGCACCGCCGTGCCGGCAGGCTCGAGAGCCGCGACGACCGCTGGTTCCTGCCACAATCAGCGCACGGCAATATGCAATCGGCTATGACTGGCTGAAGGCGCGCCGCGCACAGGCCGCGAGTTGTTTGAATAGGCTTTCAGACGCGGGCTATTGCGACGGGCTGCCGGTGAGTTCGCGGCGGACAATCGCCGCACCCTCGGCGAGCGCCTTCAGCTTGGCAAAGGCGATATCGCGCGGCAGATATTTCATGCCGCAGTCGGGGGCTGGTATCACTCGCTCGGGCGGCAGGTGCGCCAGCGCGGCACGGATCCGAGCGGCGACAACCGACGGCGTTTCGGGCTGCGGGTCACCCATATCGATGACGCCAAAAATCACCGTCTTATCGCCGAGGCCATCGAGATTGCCGAGATCGAGAGCGGGCTGCGCCGCCTCGATCGAGATCTGGTCGACACGCGTCGCGGCCAGTTCCGCCAGGAACGAATACCCGTTCGGCTTGTCGCGCGACACATAGGCATAGCCAAAGCATAGGTGCAGCGCCGTCGGACCGGCAATGCCGGCGAGCGCCCGGTCGATTGCCGGCAACGCCAGCCGCCGGGCTTCCTCGGGGCGGGCCTGCAGCCACGGTTCGTCGAGCTGGACTATGTCGGCGCCCGCCGCCTTCAGGTCAGCGATCTCGGCATTGACCGCGGCAGCATAGTCCATCACCAGCTCTTCCTCGTCTTTGTAATATTCGTTTTTGGCTTGGCGCGACATCGTGAACGGGCCGGGCAGTGTGATCTTGATCGGATGATCGGTGTGGCGGCGCAAGAATTCTGCGTCGCGCTTTTCGACCGGGCGCGAGCGGCGGATCGGCCCGACAATGCGCGGCACGACGACGGTGCCGCTCGATCGTCCGCGCACTGTCGCCGGATTGGCGATGTCGATGCCCGAGAGTGCGGTGGCGAACCGGTTCGAATAGCTTTCGCGCCGGATCTCGCCATCGGTGATGATGTCGATCCCGGCCAATTCCATATCACGGATAGCAAGCCGCGTCGCATCGTCCTGGGCTTCCTCCAACCACGGCTCGGCGACGCGCCATAATTCCTGCGAGCGCACCCGCGCCGGTGGCAAATGGATGAGCCGGTCGCGATCGATCAGCCAGTCGGGTTGCGGGTAGCTGCCGACAACGGTGGTCGGAAGGAGTGTGTGGATCATTGCCATATCTCCGAGTTACCCATATCTCCGAGTTACAAGCGCAGCCATTGCGCCCGACGCTGCAGCCTGTCGTTTCATCGTAGCGTACCCCCGCCATTGCCGCCCGACCGATTTTGACGAGGTTCGTCGCCCGGCAAAGGCGGCAGCGAGGAGAGCCAGCTTTTGAGATCATTGCGGTGAGCCCATGCATCCCGCAACGCGTCCCCGACCGCCTGCTGCGGACCCAGCAGGCAGATTGCCGCACCCTCTCCCTCGCGTCGTTCACATGCCGCCGTCCACAAAGCGAGCGGTTGCCGGCATTGGCCGAGGACATAGTTCACATCCCCAAGAAAGTATTCGCCGGTCGCAATCGCATCCCGGTAGCAGCGCACCAGCGCCACGTCCAAATCACTGATCTTTTGCGGGGTCTGACTGTGGCCCTGCATCGGCGTCAACAGCCAGCCCGCACTACCAGGAATCGGCTGTGCGGGCGCCAGATCGGTCAGCATCAGCAGCACCAAGAGAGCTAGAAACAGCGCCATCCTGTTCAGCAGGGGAGCTGTACCTTGCGCTGGTTGCTGAAGGCCTGACACTCAGCTGTCGGCGCGGACCTTGACATAGGAGCCGGGCGCGTCCTCGATCGGTTTCAACTTGCCGCCGCCGGGCTGCCGCGCCGGCACCTCGCCGCCGGCGTATTTCGTGATCCAGCGCCCCCACAGCGGCCACCACGACTCGGGGTGCTGGATCGACGAAGCCAGCCATTCTTCTGCAGTCTCCGGGTTGCGGTCGCTTTCCCAATAACCGTATTTGCCGCCCGGCGGGTTGACCACGCCGGCGATATGCCCCGAGGCGGCCAAAACAAACTTTACCCGACCCTTATAGAGCCGCGTCGCCGAATAGGTCGAACGCCACGGTGCTATGTGATCCTCACGGGTCGACAGGATAAAGGCAGGCGTTTTGATTTTGCCGAGGTCGATCGGCACCCCGTCCAGGGTGATGCCGCCGGGCCTGACCAGCAAATTTTCCTGATACATGTTGCGCAGATAAAAGCTGTGCATCGCCGCTGGCATGCGCGTCGAATCGGCGTTCCAGTAGAGCAGGTCGAACGGGAAGGGCGATTTGCCGAGCAGATAATTGTTGACCACAAACGACCAGATCAGATCATTGGCGCGCAGCATATTAAAGGTCGTCGCCATGTCGCGGCCTTCGAGATAGCCTCTCGCGTTCATGCGGTCTTCGAGTGCGGCAAGCTGCTCCTCGTCGATAAAGACCGAAAGCTCGCCGGCTTCGGCAAAATCAACCATCGTCGAGAAAAACGTCGCACTCTTGATCCGATTGTTACGCTTGGCGGTCATAAAAGCGAGCGTGCAGGCCAGCAATGTGCCGCCGAGACAATAGCCAATGACATTGGCCTCGCGTTCTCCGGTCGCGTCGTTGATCGCGTCCAGCGCCGCGAGGGGACCCTCGCGCATATAGTCGGCAAAGCTCTTGGCGGCGAGATGCTGGTCGGGGTTGACCCACGATATCACGAATACAGTGTGGCCCTGCGCTACCGCCCAGCGAACGAGCGAGTTGTCCGGCCGCAGATCGAGAATATAGAACTTGTTGATCCAGGGCGGGATGATCAGCAATGGGCGGCGCTTTACCTTGGCGGTTGTCGGCGCGTACTGGATCAGTTGCATCAGCTCGTTCTGATAGACGACCTTGCCGGGTGTGACCGCAATGTTTTCGCCGATCCGAAAGGCCGTCATGTCGGTCATCCGGATGGCGAGCCGGCCTTTGCCGCGTTCGAGGTCGTC
>DASXMC010000041.1:0-2335 GCA_036495885.1 Allostellaceae bacterium
GAACTGCCACTTCATATACGACCGGCCGATCGAGCGCGATTGATTGATCCACCAATCCGGCTCCTCATGGCGGTAGACACCCGGCCCATGCCCGGGGAAAATTAACCACTGCGCCTCGAACCGTCCGGTTTCGTCAGCGGGATAGAAACTGCCATAGGCGTATACAAACTGGCGTGGCAATGCCAGCAGCGTAGGCATCCCGCCGGTTGCATCCTGGTACGCTTCGGTCAGGTTGTAGGAGTAACGCGCGTACGTGTTGGGAGTGAGATAGACGGCGAATTCTCTGTCGTCCGAGGTACGAAGAGTAAAACAATTCTCGCCAGAGCGATAGGAACTCACATAGCCCGCGATGGTGTCGGAGAAGGTAAAGTCAATGTTCATTGTCAAGCCCGTGTCTTCAGATGGCGCGAGATCGGTTGGCGCTCAGCCGGCTCGGTGCGCGAAGCGGCTATGGGACATCGAACCTGCCTGCGCATACGCTATCGGCATCGCGGGCACTACAGAAGGAAACCATATTGCCATCGACGAGCACAAGAGGAATGAGGTGGACGCCGAAATTGGCAGCAGCTAGGGCGAAGCCCTGCCCTTAGTGGTTTGACGCCATGGTCGGCGCGGCGGTGTCAAATGCACGCCAGACCGGCCTCGACCGGCTGCAGCCGGTGCGCGAGAGATGCTCGCCAATCTACGGAGATGCGCCTTTGGGGCTCCTTCGGGTCTGCTCCGGGTGGATCAATCCCCAAACCCGCGTCGGTGACAATGGCAGAGCACGGGGCTCGGCTGTGAATGATGCGAGCGCGGCGGCGACCGCGTTGGCGATGACCCCGCCGACCGGGACGATCCCGCCCTCGCCGGCGCCTTTGGCGCCAAGCGGGTTGATCGGCGAGGGATCTTCCTCCATCGGCACGGCGCGGATCTGCGGGAAGTCGCTCGCCGTCGGCAGCAAATAATCGGCGAGGCTGCCGGTCAGCAATTGTCCTTCGCGATCATAGACGAGATGTTCGAGCAACGCGCCGCCCAGTCCCTGGACGATCGCCCCGATCATCTGCCCCTTGAGCAGCAGCGGATTGATGATGCCCCCGACATCCTCGATCGCGACATAATCGACTAGCGCCACATGGCCGGTCCGACCGTCGACCGCAACGCGCGCGGCGTGCGCGCCACGGCTATAGGTGTGCTTGGTATTGGCAAAGCTCTCTTCGACGGAAAGACCCGCCAGTTCGCTGCAGGCGAGCGATTTGCTGTTTGCCGCAAGTGCGACGCCATCGGCGAGCGTCACCTCGTCGGCGGTTCCGCCAAGCCGCGCTGCCGCCACCTCGCGGATCGCGCGCTTCAGGCTTTCCGCCGCCAGCAGGATTGCCGACCCGGCCATCACTACGGCACGCGAATGGAACGAGCCGAACCCTTCGCTTACAATCCCGGTCGAGCCGTGGCGAACGCCGCTGATCCGGTCGAGCGATAACTTCAAGCGCATTAGCAGCGATCTGCGCGAATACGGTTTCGACACCCTGCCTGACCGCCGACGCACCAATAGAGACGGCGATGCGGCCATCGGGCTCTAGCAACAGGAGGCGGTCATGAGCGGCGTTTACAGCTGCCGGGGCACAGCGCGGTATCGCATCCGGTCGATGCCCAGCATCTCTGAGGGCACGACGGCTGAGCCGCGCGCGCTTTAGCTGCTGCGGCTCGCGGCCACCGGTCCCTATGAGGTATGTAGAGTGCACGTTTACTAGATCGTCGAAAGAGAGTAGACACGCAATGCGGGTTTTCTCCTTGTCGCGGCGCCCCCTAGGCCTGTTAGAATGGTTTCACTCAACGAGCGACCTCAAGTTATGGAGTGAGCAACATGGACCCGCGCGAATATCCAAACCTTAGGCAATCTTCCCGAGTACCCAACTCCACCGACGACGAGGTCCTTCTTACCGCTCAGCAGGTCTGTGCGAGGCTCGGCGGGATCTCTCAAATGATCCTTTGGCTATGGCTCGGCAGCGATGCTGTGAGGTGGACCCCGATCGTGGGACAGCCGGAGCCGTCCTTTAAGGTGTAGCCCGGCTGATTTTGGTACTGGCTCCGGTTGCGCTCGGCACGACAGTCATGCGATCGCTGGTATCTTTCTCCCGGTCAACTTTGATGCTGTATCGGTTGTGCCGGTGGGGATATGGGCGAAGGCGCAGCCGGTCGGCGAAGCCGGTCGTCCACATATCCACGGGCATTCTGCTTCGTAGGCCTGGCGCGGGGTGCGATAGCCGAGGCTCTGATGCTGGCGCTCTTCGTTATAAAAGTCGAGCCAAGCGCCGATGCCGGCCTTGGCCTCGGCGACGCTGGCATAGGCATTGAG
>DASXMC010000042.1:0-18883 GCA_036495885.1 Allostellaceae bacterium
CCGCAAAGTGCGGTGCCGGAGAGCCATCGGCTGTCCGAGACTCTCGATCAGCTGATCGACCGCCGCACCGCCTTTCTGACCGGTTACCAGGACCGCGCCTATGGCGCACGATATTCGGCACGGGTGCGGCGAGTGCGCGAGGCCGAGGCGCTATGCCGTCCCGACAGTACGGAATTAACCGCGGCGGTCGCCCGCGGCCTGTTCAAGCTGATGGCCTATAAGGACGAATACGAAGTTGCGCGGCTTTATACTCAAGGCGATTTCCTAAAAGGCGTCGGCGACCAGTTCGAGGGTTCCTACGAGCTGCGATTTCATCTGGCGCCGCCGATCCTCGGTGATCGCGACCCGCAAACCGGACATTTGAAGAAGCGCGAATTTGGGCCGCGTATGCTGACTGTGTTCCGCCTTCTCGCCAAGCTCAAATGGTTGCGCGGCACCCGTTTCGACATCTTTGCGCGCAGCGAGGAACGCCGCACCGAGCGCCGGCTGATCGCCGAATACGAAGCCGTGATCGACGAAATCATCAGCCGGCTGACACCTGCCAATCACCCGACCGCAGTCGAACTTGCGGCCCTGCCGCTCGAAATCCGCGGGTTTGGCCATATAAAGGAGGCCAACCTCGCGCGCGCCAAGGTAAAGGAAGCAAGCCTGCTCGCCCGGTTGCGCGCACCCGCGCCGGAGCCAGCCCTAGCCGCGGCGGAATAGCCTCTGTGCTTACCCCGCTTCGGAGGGCAGTGCCACAAACCGGGTGATCCCGTCGCGCTCGATGCGGACGAGAAGTTCCTTGCGGCCGGATTTTTTCGCAGCGGCGGCCTTTTGTTGAACCTGTTCGGGCGTTGTTACTGCGGCAGATCCGATCGCGATGACGAGATCGCCAGGCCGCAGGCCTTTGGCCGCGCCGACACTCGCCGGCGGGACTTCGGTGACGACGACGCCCCGGGCTGCTTCTGGCAGCGAGAATTGCTTGCGCGCATCGGCGGACAGCTGCGCGAGCTTCAACCCGAGCGCGTCGACCGCCGGCGGCGGCTTGGGTTTCTCGGGTTCGGGCGGCGGTGCGGGGGGCGGCCGGTTTGGATCGAGCGTGCCGATCTTGATCTCGACATCCCGCATCTTGCCGTCGCGCCAGATCGACAATTTGATCGCTTTTTCGGGCAGCGTGTCGGCCACCAGGATCGGCAACTGGCGGCTGCGGTCGATTGCCTTGCCGTCGAACGTCAGGATGACGTCGCCGGGCTGCAATTTTGCGAGTGCTGCCGGGCTGCCGGGATCGATCGACGCGATCATGCCGCCGCGGCTCCGGTCGAGCCCGATTGCCTCGGCAATGTCGTCGGTGACTGGCTGAATGTGGGCTCCGATCGAGCCGCGCACGACCTTCCCCGTCACCCTTAGCTGGTCGATGATCGGTCGCGCCGAAGCCGACGGAATCGCAAAGCCGATCCCGATCGAGCCCCCCGACGGGGAATAGATCGCCGTGTTGATGCCGATCACCTCGCCGTTCAGATTGAACATCGGCCCGCCGGAATTGCCGCGGTTGATCGAAGCGTCGGTCTGCAGGAAATCGTCATAGGGGCCGGCGTGGATGTCGCGCGCGGTCGCCGAAATGATCCCCGAAGTCACCGTGCCGCCAAGGCCGAACGGATTGCCAATCGCGAGCACCCAGTCGCCAACCCGTGCCGCCCCCGAGTCGCCCCATTGCGCGGCCGGCAGCGGCCGCTTTGCATCGACCTTTAATAATGCGAGATCACTGATCGGGTCGCGCCCGACGACATGCGCCTCCAGCGTCGTGTTATCCGACAGCGTGACGGAGATCTCTGCGGCGCTAGCGATGACGTGATTGTTGGTGACGATCAGCCCTGACGGATCGATGATGAACCCCGAGCCCAACGATGCGACCGGCGGCGCCAACCCGTTCGGCTCGCCGGGAGCGCCTCGATCGCCAAAGAAATCACGAAAGAGTTCGTTGAGTTGCGCGCTCGGGTTCGACGGTTGTGCTTCCGCAGCACCTTTTGGATTGGCGGCGGTGACGGCCTGGGTCGTCGAAATGTTGACGACGACCCCGACCAAGCGGGCCGCTAGCTCAGAAAATATTTGGGAGAACGGCGTCGTCGCGGGCGGCGGTGGATCAGCCCGGCTTGGCATCATCGCCGCCATCAGCGATATCAGTGTCGCCGCCATAACGATTCCCCGGCGGCCGAACGCCCTCACCAACCTTTTTCCTCCTTGGGTATCGCGACCGGCATCGAATGCGAGACGATCCGACGCTGGCGTTTGCGATGCGCTCGATATGAAATGCCACTTGGCATGGCAAGACGGAAAAGTCACGTGGTGACGCACGATCGATTGCCTCCGGGCGAATTGCTCACAGCGCTGTTGGATGCAGCCCTCGCCGCGGCCGAGCCGAAACAGGCGCTTGTCGGCCATATCCCCGAGCCGGTGCGGGGACGCACCGTACTGACGGGCGCCGGCAAGGCTGCCGCAGCGATGGCCCACGCATTTGAGGCGCTGTGGCCGGGGCCGCTCGAGGGTCTGGTGCTCACCCGCTACGGCCACGCGACCAGCTGCGAGCGGATCGAAATCGTGGAAGCCAACCATCCGGTGCCGGATGATGCGGGCGAGCGCGCGGCGCGGAACATGCTTGCTCTGGCGCAGGGTCTCGGACCCGATGACCAGCTGGTCTTTCTCGCCTCGGGCGGCGGTTCGGCGCTGCTGAGCTTGCCGGCGCCAGGGCTGAGCTTGGCGGACAAGCAGGAGGTGACGCGTGCCTTGCTGCGCTCGGGTGCCGCAATCGGCGAGATCAACTCGGTGCGCAAACACATCTCGGCGATAAAAGGCGGCCGGTTGGCGGCCGCGGCCGCACCTGCGCGCATTACCACCCTGGCGATCTCGGACGTTCCGGGAGACGATCCGGCAGTGATCGCTTCGGGACCGACGGTGGCCGATCCGACCACTTTTGCCGATGCCCGCGCGGTGCTCGCGAAATATCGCATCACCGAGCCGGCCGCGGTCATCCGCCATCTCGCGGCCGCGGCCGAGGAAACCCCAAAACCCGGCGACCCGATTTTTCGCGATGCGCGCTTCGAGCTGATTGCCAGCCCGCAAGCCTCGCTGACCGCGGCCGCTGCGGCCGCGTTGCGGCAAAATGTCACGCCGATCGTACTCAGCGATCGCATCGAAGGAGAAGCCCGTGAGGTGGCGCGGGTCCATGCCGCGATCGCTTTTCAACTGCGCGCCGGTGAATTCCGTATCGGCGCTGAAACGATTCGACCACCAGTGGTGCTGTTGTCGGGGGGCGAAACGACAGTGAGGGTCACAGGGACGGGCCGCGGCGGGCGAAATGTCGAATTTCTGCTGGCCTTGGCGGTGGCGCTGGACGGTGCCGCCGGCATCTATGCACTTGCCTGCGACACCGACGGCATCGACGGGACCGAAGACAACGCCGGGGCTATCTTGTATCCCGACAGTATCGCGCGCGCGGGCGCCGTCGGCGTCTCGGCCAAGGCGGCGCTGGCCGACAACGACGGGTACGGGTTTTTTGCAACGCTCGGCGATCTTGTCGTAACCGGGCCGACCCTGACCAACGTCAACGATTTCCGCGCGATCCTGGTTGCGGGCTAGCGGTTCTCCGGCGAGGAATTGGGCAATGCGGCGCCAGCGCAGCGCAAAGATCATCGCAACCCTCGGGCCGGCGAGTTCGACGCAAGAGCTTATCGCTGCCCTGTTCGAAGCCGGGGTGGATGTTTTCCGGCTCAATTTCAGCCATGGCACTCATGCCGATCACCATGATCGGTTTGAGGCGATCCGCCGGGTCGAGCGCGAGACCGGCCGACCGATTGGCATTCTTGCCGATATGCAGGGGCCGAAATTGCGCCTCGGCACCTTTGCCGAAGGGCCGATCGAGCTATCGGCGGGGTCGCACTTTCGTCTCGATCTCGACCGCCGACCCGGCGACCATACCCGGGCCCCGCTGCCGCATCCCGAGATATTCGAGGCGATGGAGCCCGGGACCGAACTGTTGCTCGATGACGGCAAGGTGCGGTTGCGGGCCGAGCGGTGCGGTGCCGAATACGCCGAGACCCTGTGCTGCGTCGGCGGGACCTTATCGGATCGCAAAGGCGTCAATGTGCCGAACGCCGTTCTGCCGGTGTCGGCCATTACCGAGAAGGACCGGTCCGATCTCGCTTTTGCCCTCGATCACGGGGCGGATTGGATCGCTCTCTCGTTTGTGCAGCGGCCCGATGACGTCGCCGAAGGACGAAAGCTCGTGGCGGGTCGCGCCGGGGTAATGGTCAAGCTCGAAAAGCCGGCGGCGATCGGACGCCTGGACGAGATCATCGAACTCGCCGATGCGGTAATGGTGGCGCGCGGCGATCTCGGGGTCGAGATGCCGCCCGAAGACGTGCCCAGCGTGCAAAAGCGGATCGTGCATGCCTGCCGCCTCGCCGGCAAACCGGTGGTTGTCGCGACGCAGATGCTCGAATCGATGATCCAGGCGCCGACCCCGACCCGCGCCGAGGCTTCGGATGTTGCGACCGCGGTTTACGATGGCGCCGACGCGGTCATGCTGTCGGCGGAAACCGCGGCCGGCCGGTATCCGGTGGAAGCGGCGGCGATGATGAACCGGATCGCTTGCCGGGTCGAGGACGACCCGCTTTATCGCAGCTTGCTGCAGGGTATGCGGGTCGAGCTTGAGCACACCGCCCCCGATGCGATCAGCGCCGCCGCCTGCCAGGTCGCCGCTATGGTGGGTGCAGCGGCGATCGTTTCCTACACAACTTCGGGGGCGACTGCGTTGCGCGCTGCGCGCGAGCGGCCCGATGTTCCGGTGTTGGTGCTGACCTCCAAGATCAGCACCGCCCGCCGGTTGGCGGTGCTGTGGGGGGCGCATTGCGTTCATACGAGCGACGTCAAGAATTTCAACGACATGGTGCAAAAGGCGGCGCGGATCGCCCACCAAGAGGCGATCGCTGAGCCGGGTCAGCGCATCGTCGTCACTGCCGGTGTCCCGTTTGGCACTCCCGGCGCCACCAACGTTTTGCGGATCGCCTGGGTCGACCGCTGAGACGGGATTATCGGCCGCGAACTCTGCGGGCTCGCGCCCGCAATAGCCGCGCGATTTCGATTGTGATCGAGTTCCACACCCGGAATGCCGCCGAGCGCGGCTCGCGCGCGTGTTGCGATCGGCGCTGTCTGGCGTGCGCCAGCGCCCTCACTCCGTGTTGGCCGATCAGGATCGACGCCAGTTCTCTGGTCTGCGGCTTATCCATCCCTTAATCTAAATGCCGCAGCGCCGGTCCAAGTTCCTGATAAGCCCGCGGCGCGCTATGCACAGCGGCAAGCGCGCCGCGGCCGCTAGCGCGGATAGACCTGAATGCTGCCGGCGACCGCGTCGGCAACGTGCTCCTTGCTGATCACGCCTACGATGTCGCTCGGTCGCGGCAAACGATAGCCGCCCTCATTGCTCCGAACGACGATCGCCATCAGGGCGTGGCGGCGCCACATCCGTTTGATGACGTCAAAGGCGGCGTCGTCCTCGCGGGCGAGCGTGAAATCGCGGCTCGCGACAGCCCCAAAGGCGATGTCGGCGCCGACTTCGGCAATCCCATGCCGCAGTGCGGTATTGATACGCACGACGCCGCAGATGCGCTCGCCCTTGGCAACGATGATGTACTGCATCCCGCTGCCGTGCCCGGGCTGCAACAAAAAGGCGTTGAGGCCGAGCTCGGCGGGCACCACCAGGATCTTGCGTTCCATCACCTCCTTTGCCTTGCGGATCAGAAACATGTTGGCCTGGAGAGCTTTTGGGATCGCATGGCCGCGCCGGGCCAGCTTCAGGGTATAGATGTTTTCTCGCGACAGCATCCGCCGCACCCCAAGCGCCACCGCAACCGCGAGGATCATTGGCAGCACGATCCCGTAGTCGCGGGTCATCTCAAAGATCATCGTAACCGCGGTCATCGCCGCCCCGGTGGCGCCGCCGACCATCGCCCCCATCCCGATCATCGCAAAGGCTGGCAGATTGACCGGGACGCCGGGCGCTAGCGCCAGAATGAGGCCGGCAAACGCGGCCCCGAGGGTGGCGCCCATAAACAGCGACGGCGAAAAGATGCCGCCCGATGAACCTGATCCCAAGCTCAGGGACGTCGCCGCGAGCTTCGAGACAAACAACAGGGCGAGAAGGCCGGCAAAGTTGAGCTGCCCGGTCAAGATCGCCTCAATTGTCGAGTAGCCGACGCCCTCGACGAAATAATGCCCAAAGCCGCGGAACAGCGCATACATCAGGAGGCCGACGAGCACCATCCCAAGGCAATGGCGAAGATAATTGTTGGGAATGCGGTCGAACCAGTCTTCGAGGGCATAGAGACCGCGCGTGTAGGCCGCGGCAGCCACCCCGACGATACCGCCGAGCACGATATACAGAAGGACGATGACAACGGCCCAGCCAGGGTCCGCCGGCAGCGCCAAGATCGGCGGCACCTGAAATGACGGGTGGGTCCCAAAAAAGATCCGTCCGATAAAGGTGGCGGTGCCGGTAGCTACCGCCACCGGCAGAAACGTGTTGACGCTGACTTCGGGGAGCATCAGCTCGATCGCAAACAGCACACCCCCGATCGGGGTGTTGAAAGTGGCGGCGATCCCGGCGCCGGCGCCGGCGGCGATCAGCACGATCCGCTGCGCCGGGTTCATCCGGATCAGCTGACCGAGGGTCGAGCCGAAGGACGATCCGATTTGCACGATCGGGCCCTCGCGGCCGACCGAGGCGCCGCTGCCGATCGCGAAAGCCGAGGCGAGCGATTTGACCAGAGCCACCACCGGCCGGATCTTGCCCTCCCCATAGTAGATCGCGTCCATGACTTCCGGCACGCCGTGCCCCCTGGCTTCGGGCGCGAAATTCACCACAAGGAAGGTGACGACGACCGCGCCGATAACCGGAACCAGGATGACTCCCGCCCCCCACGGGCTGGCGGGCGTAAACAAGTTCGCGTCGTAATCAAAAGCGAACTTGCCAAGAAACAGGACATTGTGGACGAGCCCGATCAGCTCGCGAAAAACAAAGGCGCCGAGCCCGGCGACCACCCCGACCGAGAAGGCGAGAAGCGACATGCGGATAAGGCCGAACCCGGTTGCGCCGACCCGCCAGCCGGGCAAGGGCCGCCACGGGTAACGCGTCGCCCGTCGCGGTTCAGGTACCGCGTTCCGCGCGCCGATCGTTCGCGTCGAGGCGTCAAGGTCGTTCGACACGGGGTCCTCCGCAGCCAATTTTTCACCGCAAGGGAAACATGCTACATGCGCCGCCTATCACCAAAGGCGATACGGCGAACGCTCCGCTTTGCCGCAGGTCGCTAGCCTCCATGCAACAAATCACGGGGCCCATGGATCTCTCGATCGTCATCCCGGTGCGCAACGAAGCCGGGAATATCGCGCAGCTCGTCGGCGAAATCGACGCCGCGCTCAAAGGCGACATGCGCTACGAGATCATTTATGTCGACGACGGCAGCAGCGACGGAACCGTTGGCGAAATCCGGCGTCTTGCCGCAGAGCGCCCGTCGCTGAGATTGCTGCGTCATTCTCGCAGTTTCGGTCAAAGTGCGGCTCTGTTGACTGGGGCTCGGGCGGCCCAGAGCGCCTGGATCGCGACCCTCGACGGCGACGGTCAGAACGACCCTGCCGATATTCCGCGATTGTGGCGCCTGGCGCGGGCGGCACCTGCCGACCCGCCGCTGCTGGTCGCTGGGTGGCGCGAAAAGCGACACGACAGCTGGTCGAAGCGAGCAGCATCACGGATCGCCAATCGGGTGCGCTCGCAGATCCTCGGCGACGCCACCGCCGATACGGGCTGCGGCCTCAAGCTGTTCCCACGCGCTCTGTTTCTCGAGCTGCCGGCTTTTGACCACATGCACCGCTTTTTGCCGGCCCTGGTGCTGCGCGCCGGCGGAACGGTGAGGTCGGTGCCGGTCAACCATCGTCCGCGCCGCAGCGGCACCTCCAAATACGGCGTCTTCGACCGTCTTGGGGTCGGGATCATCGACCTTTTCGGGGTATGCTGGCTACAGCGCCGCGCTCTTCGGCCGCAGCCGGGGGGTGAGGTGGCGCTAACAGCAGACGCCGACGGCGCGACGACGCCGACCCGAGGCCTCGTATCGGGCGTCGGATGAGCGAAGAACCCATCTCTCGGCGGCATTTTGCCGTTGGGCGCAGCGCGGCGCGTCTGCTCATGCTGGTCGTGGTTGGGGCAGGCATTGCCGCCGCTCTGCATTGGCGGGCGGTACTCGATCCGCCGGCGATCGCCGCCGCGATCGGCAGCAACCCGGCCGCACCGCTGGCCTTTCTCACCCTCCATCTCGCCGCCAGCCTGCTGTTTGTGCCGCGGACCGTGCTGGCGGTCGCGGCCGGGCTCATGTTCGGCATCGGCTGGGGGCTGGTTTGGGCCGCCGCCGGCAGCCTATTGGGAGCGGTTGCCGGATTTTGCCTCGCCCGATATCTCAATTCGGGCATCGTCGATCTCGACCGTCACTCCAGGGTCGGGCCGATCCTTGACAGCATCTGGCGCGGCGGTTGGCGCTCGGTAGCACTGCTGCGGCTGGTCCCGGTTATTCCGCACAGCCTGGCCAACTATGCGCTAGGGCTGACCCCGATAAGGCTTTCGCCTTATGCCTTCGGATCGCTCGTGGGCCAGCTGCCGATGACGCTCGCCTGTGTCGATCTGGGAGCCGCCGGCGAACGGCTCGCCCTTGGCGGCGAGGGCTGGGTCATGCCAACCGCGATCGGCGCCGCCGCACTAGCATTCTCGCTGCTGATCCCGGCTGCCGCCCGCCGGCGCGCCGAATAACGCGCGCCCACCGCCTCTGGTGCGGGGCCGCCCGTCGCCCAGTCGAGAAGCGCGGCGGTGTGGACAACCGGTGCGCGGCTTTTCTGCGCCAATTGGGTAATGCAGCCGATGTTTCCGGTAGCGACGATTTCCGGATCGGTCTTGTCGATGTTCGCGAGTTTGCGCTCGCGCAATTTTGTCGCGATCTCGGGCTGCAGCAGATTATAGGTGCCGGCGGAACCGCAGCAGATATGCCCCTCGGGTATCTCGATCGTGTCGAACCCGGCCTCGGCCAGCAGCGCCTGTGGCTGGTGATGGAGCTGCTGACCGTGCTGCAGCGAACAGGCCGAGTGATAGGCGACGCGCAGCCCCCGCCCGGCCCACTCAGAAGACGGTACGCGCAGCCCGAGACGCCCCAAGATCTCAGTCACATCGCGCGCTAGCGTGGCGATGCGCGCGGCCTTGTCCGCATAGACCGGGTCCTCACGCAGCATAAAGCCGTAATCCTTGACCGTGGTGCCGCAGCCCGAGGCGTTAATCGCGATCGCATCGAGGCCGCCGGCAAGCCGCTCGCGTTCCCAGGCGTCGATGTTGGCGCGAGCAAAGGCGAGGGCGGCTCGTTCCTGTCCCAGATGGTGGTTCAAGGAACCGCAGCACCCGCTCCCCGATGCCACGACGACCTCGCAGCCATGCCGGGTCAAAACCCGGATCGTCGCCGCGTTGATCTCGGGCATCAACACCCGCTGGGCGCAGCCGGCGAGAAGTGCCACCCGCATGCGGCGCGTCCCTTCGGCCGGGAAAACCGGGAAACGATCGACTGGCGACGCCCGGGGAACCGATGGGGGTGCGAGCGCCAGCATCGGCGCCAGGCGGCGCGGCAATAATCCCGCAAACGGTCGGGCGAGATTGGCGCCACGCAACACGAGGCGGAACAAAACCGGCCGAGGCAGCACCGCGCCGAGCAGCGAACGCATGATCCGTTCGCCCCAGGGCCGGCGATATTTCTCCTCGATCCAGCGCCGGGCGTGGTCGACAAGATGCATGTAATTGACGCCCGACGGGCAGGTCGTCACGCAGGCGAGGCAGGACAGGCAGCGGTCTATGTGCTTGACCGTCTCCGCCGCGGGCGGCTCGCTGCGCGCCAACATGTCCTTGATCAGGTAGATGCGACCGCGCGGGCTGTCGAGCTCATCGCCGAGCAGGAGGTAAGTCGGGCAGGTCGCGGTGCAGAACCCGCAATGGGTGCAGGTGCGCAGGATCTTTTCGGATTGCTCCGTATCCGGGTCGGCAAGCTGCTCTTGCGTGAAATCGGTGCGCATCGGATCAGCTCCGATCGACCATACGGCCGGGGTTGAGAATGTGCCGCGGATCAAAGGCATCCTTGATGCGGGCGGCGAGGGCCGCAAGTGCTTCCGGCTGTGGCTCGAACACCGGCACCGCGGCGCGGAGCCCCGGTGCTCCCCTGATCAGCGTCGCGTGCCCTGTGCCGCGGCCGTCGGAACCGCGTATCGCCGCTCGAACCACGGCCGCCCCGCCGTCCTCGGCGCCGCCGATCGCGGCCCACACTAGGCCGCCTCCCCAATCGAGATACCATGCTGCCTCGAGCTTGCGGGCAACGGCCTCGCCCACTTCCGCCCCGCGCGCCGGCGCCACCGAGATCCGCCATATGGCGCGGTCGCCGAGCGAGGCAAAGGGTTCGACATTGCCGATCGCGCGCCAGAAATTGGCCGAGGCCGTATCGTCGAGGACGGTGGCCTCGCAATCGGCAGCCAATTCGGTCAGGAGCCGATCGCGGCGATAAGCGACCGAGGGCTGCGGTCCTTCGAGACGCAGGGCGACGATATCCGCGGCTCCAGTGATAGCGGGCAATCCCGCCGGCCTCTCTGATCCGCCCGTGGAAGCAGGGGAGGGGAGATCGGAGGTTGCGCTCGCCGTACCGGCCGGCAGATAAGCGGCGGCGCAAACCTCATAGGGCGAGGCCAGGGCACACCCCATTGCTCGCGCGGCCGCGGTGGGAGCAAGCCCGCACAGCGCCACGGTGGCAATCTGCTCGGGCCGCGGCAGAACTTTGACCGTGACCTCTTCGAGTGCCGCCAAAGTGCCGTAGGATCCCGCCATCAGCTTTGTCAAATCATAGCCGGTGACGTTTTTGACAACCCGGCCACCCGATTTGAAGATCTCGCCGCGGCCGCTGACCGCGCGAAACCCGAGGAAGTGGTCGCGTGCGGCCCCCGCCTTGATCCGCCGCGGGCCGCTCAAATTGCAGGCGAGCACACCCCCCAAAGTCGGGCGCGTTTCCGGCGTGCCGAGCAGCAACCGCCAATCGGGCGGCTCAAAGGCCAGCATCTGCGCGTGTTGCGCCAAAGCCGCGTCGATTTCGTCGAGCGGAGTGGCTGCTGCAGCGGTCAGCACCAGCTCACTCGGCTCGTAGCTGCGAATTCCCGACAGCGGTGACAGATCGAGCAGATGCGGTGTCTGCATCGGCCGCCCAAGGTTTCGCTTGGAGCCGCCTGCGACCAGTTCGAGAGCTTCCTCGGCAGCAAGGGCGGCAGCCACCGCCTCGTGGAGTTCCGCAATCGTCGCCGGAGAAAACCGAGCCATGCTGCCCAAATTGTCATTGCCGGCGCAACGAGGCAATCTCGCGGCGCTCGCCGGGGACCGCCGCGCCGCGATCAACGTCTTAGTCGAAAGCGACGAGCGCTCTGCCCGAAGATGCTATGGAGCCATACAAGCGGCCGAGCGACAACAACTCATGATTGCCGATCCACAGCCTGCAGGATGGCATCGTAAAGAATTCGGCCGCGGTCACCCCAATCAAACCTTTTCTCACACTTCGCGTAGGCGGTCCGTTGCATGGAATTCAGCCGTTCGAGATCATCAATTGCGGCAGCGACACCGCGGGCCAGCTCCTGCATCGATTCGAAACATAAGTAGTCGTGCCCCGCCGTCAGCGGCAGGCCGGCCATACTGCCGCTTATCGCGGCAATGGGAACGCGATTAAAGACGTAGTCGAGCACTTTGAGCTTGAACCCGCCGCCGGTTTCCTCAATCACCAGACCCATGCGCCGGGCGGCGAGAAACTCGCCGAGATCGTCGACAAAGCCATGGAATCTCGTCGCCTTGACCCTTGCTGCGCAGACCTTCCGCAGGTGATCGGGCATTTCCCCGACGATATCGAGGCCGATGCCCGCGCTTTCGAAGATGGGATCGGCCGCTTCGAGGAAGGCAGTTAAATTCATCTGCTTGGCGACCCAGTGAAAGTTGCCGACAACGGCGACGCGTCGCGGCGTCGCCGCCACGATCGGTCGCTCGGGCGCCCGCGGTCCGTTATAGCCGGGCGCAAGCACGAGCCTGGTGCTTAATGGTGATAGCCGTGCAAAACTTTCGCGGTCCTCGGCGGTGAGCGTCACAATAATGTTTGCGGCGTGGGCGAGCTTGTGCTCGGCAATCGCCGTCTTCCGGGCGTTGAGATATAACGCGGCCTTGCGGAAAGGACTCCCCCTGAAGTTCCGCGCGATGTCCGATGTGACATCCGTTTCGAAATCATGGGCGATGTGAGCAATGAGGGGTCTTTCGCGTTTCCATTTGGCTCTCCGAAGATGAGGGATTGCCCATACCATCGAATATTGATCGAGTATGATCGCGTCGAAATCGCGTACGCAAAGCGTCTCTTTGAGATATCGCGCGTAATGGCGCGTGCCGTATCGTGCGGCAACAAGTGGCAAGGGACTCGCCAACGCAAGAATAGTCGGATTTGGCAGGCCCGGCGCAATGCTCCAATCGATCTGATTTTCGAACGCTCCTGCCAGCCGCAGCGCCGGCGCGACGGGATCGTCAAGCCCGATGAACGTCACCGCCGACCCGGCAAGCGCAAGCGCTTGGGCAAGGTGCGCTGTGTAGTTACTTTCTCCGGAACTTAGCGGTAGAGGAATTTTGCGCGCTAACCAGAGACAATTCAGGTCTTTCTCCTTCACCATCAGTTAGATCGGCCGCCGAGTTTGTGCTCAAGGTGTTGCGCCAATCGCAGCGCCATTGCAACGATGGTCAAGGTTGGGTTGGCTTGTCCGGAAGTAGGGAATGTCGCGCAACCCGAGACAAATAGATTGTTGACATGGTGGACACGCCCGTCCGCGTCGACAACGCCCGCGCTGGGACTTTCCGACATTCGCGCCGTACCTATGTGATGACCCCCCACCGGGACAGCGCTGGCGCGCGTATGTTGATCCAGCTGCTCCTCATCATAGTCTACGGTTCCGCAACCGCAGTGTTCCACCGCGCGCTTAAGCTCGCGCAGCATGGCCGCTAGGGTTAGCCAATCGAGTTCCGAGGCCCGCCAGTCGACCTTTAACCGGGGCACGCCGTAGCGATCGGTCTTATCTGCAAGCGATACCCGGCTTTCCGGGTTCGGCGCCTGCTCACCGTGGAAATCCAGCGGATAAATCCCCGCCACATTGGGCAATGCGACATAGGGAACGCGCCGATAGGTGAGGTGACGGCGAACCACCCAGTCCAACGCGAAACCGGCTAGGCGGGGCGCCCCTACTGTCACATTGCGAATATGCGCAAGCCAAAGTCTAGCATCATGTCTGGAACCGCGCATGGCCTCGTGTTCGATCACTGAAAACTTGCGCGCATATTCGGGAATGATGAACCTTTTGGTCAAATACATCGCGGAGAGCACGGGATGACGATGAGAGGGGTCGACCACGTTTGCATGATGCAACCGGATTGCGGCGTTGAGAATTCTCAGCTCGTCCTGCTTTTCGGGACGCAAGGTAAATCGTCTGCGGCAATAAATGCCATCACTGGTTCGCTCGAAGCCGAATTTGATCCCTCGGCTCGCTGGTGACAGACGCAATTGCCCCAACGCGGCCTCGATATGGCACATATAAGTGCGGCCCAGCATCACGGAATCATTTCCATAGCCGGAATGCGCCAGAATGCGAACGGTCTCAAGCCCACCGACCGCCAATACCACGCAGCGAGCGCGCACCGTGAAGCGCAAGTCGCCCGTACCAGCGCATTCGAGCCCGGTCACGGTTTGGCCGCCGCTCAACCGCAAGCACGTGGCGTGTTTGACAACAACGATCGGCGCGGAGTTAGCGAGTTCCTCCCGATACCGTTTCCAGAGATTCGTCGGGGGGCTGAAACGCTCCAAGCTTTCCGTCGACATGTTCGGGTCGTGAAACCCCTCGACAAAGCCGCCGCCGCCCGGCACGGCCGTCGACGCCGAATAGTCGAACACCCCCACCTCGAGCAGGGACTGTGCGCGTGCATAAAAGGGTTGGAGCGTCGACCGGTCAAAGGGCCAACCGCTGAGGGGGACATGCGGACGGCGCCGAAAATCGTGCTCGTCTAACGGCACGCACCGTCCGCCCCATATTGTCGTTGCGCCGCCAAGGCGTCTTTGCCGGTAGAGATGCGCCGGAGGATGGGCCCCGTCGGCGACTTCGCCGTAGTTCAGCGCTTGTTGTTCGGCCTCCAGTTTTTCGCCACCGGATTCAAGCACGACAACTCGCAGTCTGGAGTGCACAAACTGTAACGCCAGCGTTATCCCCGCGGCGCCCGCACCGACGATGCACAAGTCACATTCCAGTTCCGCGTTGGGCGGAACCGACCGGGAGTCAGTGATCACTCAAGTCACCCGACCGCGCGTATCGCCTCGTCCAAATGGCGCGCGTCGGTTGTGCCGATCAGACCAACCGCGATCGCCGGCTCGGCGAGGCAAAACGACAAGGCGGCCGCCGCCGCCGGCCGGCGAGCCTGACTGTCGCGGGCAAGTATCTCTCGGGCGATGACGATCGCGCCGCGTTGCGCCGCTTGCTTCAAGTCGACGAGCAAGTCTTGACGGTGTGGACCAAACACCGCTTCAATTACTTCAACGCGCGGATCGGAAACGACACTGGCTAACGTCGCCTGATCGTCGCACGAAACCCCAACGCAATTCGCCAGCCCCTCTCGTTTGAGTGCGACAAGACAGTCAAGAGCCTCTCCATCCAATAAGTCCTCCTCGCTCGGACTATGTAATAGAAATATATCGACCTGCTCACGCCGCAACCGGCTTAATGAACTCAGCAAAGCCCGCCGGAGATACTCAGGTGTATAATTCCTCGGCAGTCGGTTGGCACGGGCAGCACCAGCCGCAGCCTGCATCCGAGGCGAGTGTGCGAGGAAACTCTTGGCTATGCGACGCAATGGAAGAGAGAGGCGTCTGGCCAATGAGAATCTTTGGCCTGCCTTGGTAACGATACGTGCGTCAGTGGATTTCAACGCCTCTCCCAAGATCCTTTCACTCTCCCCCTGGCCATAGATATCCGCAGTATCGAATAGGGTGATGCCGGCATTCGCCGCGGACGTAATTAGTGCAAGATTTTCAGTGCGTGTGCGGCTCACCATCACGGACCCCAGCTGCGCACAGCCTAGCCCCAGCACCGAAACTTCTCCGAAATCAGCTAATCTCCGATATCGCAACAGCTTAACCTCCGATCTCGCATGCGCTCGCGTACCACAAGCAGCACATCTAAAATCCTCTTGACAAGGCATATAAACGTATTCACCCAAGCTCATGTCAAAGCTGCTTAACTGATTGGGTACGCCGCGGCCTGCGCCGCTGAAGTGACGGATGACATCATGTGTGGCTGTCTATCGCGGCCCATGGCGCTCACAACTGAAGCCAACTCGGAAGCTAACACCTTGATTGCAGCCTCCATGCTGTAGGACCGGATCACGAGTTCGCGACCAGCCAACCCGACTTGCTGGGCCAATGTCGTATTGTCATTTACCAGACAGTAGCATTGGACGAACTCCTCCGGCCCCCGTGCTATCAAGCAGTGCCTCATATGCTCCGCTGAAATGCCGCTCACCGCATCAGGCAACGCGATCACCGGCAGGCCGCAAGCCATCGCCTCGAGGACCTTCGTCTTGACCCCGGAGCCGGAAACGATCGGTGCAAAGAATACCTGATGGCTTTTCAACTCGTCGAGGATATCGGGAACATATCCGAGGAAGCGAATGGTCGGATGCGCCAGACGAGCCTTTAGGGGCTCCGGGCAGAGCCCGATGACCGAGAGCTGGGGCGGTTCGACACCCAGTCGTGCAAAAGCGGGTAGCACGTTCTCGACGTAGCCTCTCAAGGCATCGAGGTTGGGCTGATAGGTCAGCCCTCCGGTAAAGACGGCCGATATCGGCCGATACGATAAGTTACCCGCGGGGTTCTTCGGCACCGCAACGGTCAGCGGCATGCAGAATACCCGCCGTTCGGTGCGAGATGCCAAATCCGCGACCTCGCTTGGAGAGTGCAAGCTGCTGCATAGGGCCTTGTCACTCCAATAGACCTCGCGACGCGTCAGCAATTCGGCTTCCCGTTTCAGCATCAGGCGAAACACCCAGCGGATGCTCGGCCGAATAAAATGCGGCAGGTAACCGGTCAGATACCCGAGGATGTTTTCCTTGCGTGACGCGGATTTGGTCCATATCCGATAGCGGAGAGAAAGCAAATCGTCGTGATCCAAAACCCATGGGATCCCTGTTGCTTCGGCATAAGCCGCCGTTCGAACCATGTCGGCTACGACGAGCTCGATGCCGTGGGCCTGACAGATTTCGTGCACGCGCTGGAAGGTGCCCTGGCCATGGTACAGGCACTCGTTAACGCTCTTTCGCCGTGGCAACCAGTATTTGATAATGTTAGTTAAAATCGTCCAACGCGAGGGAAGCGGCAAGTAGTAAGTCGTTGTGTCGAGATCCTCGGTATCGAAAGTCTCCCCCGGCACCGTAAACGCCGCGATAATCACTTGATGACCCAGTGTCTTCAGGGCTCGGATATAAGTTCTCATAGCTATTTTATGCCCGTACATTTGACCATACGGGGCCCTGGTGGCTATAAACAGTATATGCATTGCATATCCAACATTAGGTGCTTTTTGTCGTCAGTAAAATGCCAACAAAAACGACCCAGTGAAGCAAGATCCTGCACGAATGGATCCAACAATGAGATCGATCGGAATTGGCTACCAGGCTCGGTCGGGAAGGCGAGGCGATCGGAGCGAGCTGAACACGCCCAAAAGCGCCTTGATAATCGCGGGCCGTGAGATTGCGGTAAATCGCCACAGGACCAGGTTTTGTTGGAAATGCCGCGGAGCCACCGCACACGCGATAGCCCAGCCGATCAGTACCGCTCTATCGCGCGCCCGCATCTGCGAGTATCCGACAACGGAACAAATCAGACGATAGAGAAGACCCGGCTTCGTGTCCCCTGGAAACGGGTGCGCTGCGGGGTCGAGCAGGTGGGAAGCAAGCCGATATTGCAAATGGTGCAAGCTGTTGTTTAGAGGATCGCGCGGTACCTGCAAATCAAGCTGACGCGTTACCATCGTAAACAAGCGCGCCTTTTCGATGTCCTGATAAAGGCTTTGACGCAATTTCGTTGCGGTGTTGACCGACCCCATTGCGCTGTAGCTCGTGTCATGGATCCGGTAGCGGGCTAACGGCTTTCGGATGTTTAGGACGTCGCCCAAGAGCGGGGCAATCGTCAGCAGTGCCGCGTCCGATTGCGGAATTGTCGGGCCGAACGCGAAAACATCGTGGACGCAATCCCTCGAGTAGGCGTTTCCCGATCCCGGAGGGGTTGTATAGGACATGGTGCGTAAATAAGTGCGACGGAGCTCCTCGGGATTCTCCTTTGGCGGAAATTGCGGTATCGCCGATCCCAATTGGGCGCCGGCGGCATCTATCAGGCTCATGCGATATTGCACTTTCGACACGCCTGGCCGCCATAGCTTCGCGATCTCCTGCATGACCTCCGGCTCAAGTAAATCGTCCGCGTCGAGAAAGATGATCACGTCCCCGGTGCTCTGCTCGAAGCCAAAGATGTGGGCGCCCAATTGATTGGATTTCGGCCTGAAGTGAGCTGCCACGCGGTCCCGGAAACCTTCTATGACGGTCCTGGAATCATCGGTCGAGGCGTCATCGACAACGATTATTTCCTTGTCCGGCCAATCAACAGCGAGTGCGCTTTGGATCGCGGCCGCGACGAAGTCGCGATAATTGTAATTCGCGATAATGACCGATAGTTTCATCGGCGGCTCTGATTCGTCATCGGTTTAGCATAGCCCTAGTTTCTCACCACCAAGCATCATGCCCAGCCCGGGACTTTCCCCGGCGGCAAAAACAGCTGGCTGTTTCGCGCGGCAGCCAATCCCCCTATTCTTATCGCGTACCGGGGCGCAAATCGACCCAAATCTGGATGAAACAAATCCGGATAAGGCTACAAAAGAAAACGATCGTTTTCTGGGCTTGCGGTCCTCGCGGCATCGTGATTCCTCATTTGGTTGACAATCCTCCCCGTGCTGTTTGGGAGCCTGGGCCTTGGAAGCGCATGGCTTTTTGGAATCGCAATCATTGCAGCGCCACACCGGCTCGCTTTTTTAACGGCAGCATCTGTCAGTTTGGTTGGGGCCGGGCTTCTGATGATATGGCGGCGACTAGCCATTGTCTGCGCGCCTGGCGCGGTGTGTGCGCACCGGGCAGTGACGCCGCTGGTTGTGGTCGTTTTGTCGCTCGGGGCGGCGTTGGCCGTCGCCGGCTTCCTATTCGCCTAAGTTGATCCTCGTTTCCATCATAATCTGCCCGAGTTGCGGGCACGCGAAACCGGAGACGATGCCGACTGAAGCATGCCAGTTCTTTTATGATTGTGAAGGCTGCGGCGCGGTCCTGAAGCCGAACCCAGGAGATTGTTGCGTGTTTTGCTCCTACGGTTCGCTTCCATGCCCGCCCATTCAAATGCATAACGAGCACCACTTAGGGCCGCGGTAAGTCGCGGTTCAGATGTCGAGTTGCCCGAGATCGGAAACGGCCTTGATCCCGTCCAAGATAGCGCTACAAGGTGCGCGCCCCTTCGGGGGGGATCGGGTAGATCGGTAGTCGGCACCGCTACAGAGGCCCCCGCCTTGCACTAAAACATTCGCGCGATGATCGGTTTCGCGAACATGGTAGAGGATTGGCGAAT
This sequence comes from Allostellaceae bacterium, assembly GCA_036495885.1. Lineage (GTDB taxonomy): Bacteria > Pseudomonadota > Alphaproteobacteria > ATCC43930 > CGMCC-115725 > AP-15. Next base: position 18,810 of record DASXMC010000042.1, read on the forward strand.
TCGCTTGCGCCGCGACGGCTATGTTCATTTCCGCGGTTTGTGCCCCGAAACAATCGTTGCCGCCGCCCGTCTGG
>DASXMC010000043.1:0-2493 GCA_036495885.1 Allostellaceae bacterium
CAAGCGCTTGACCTCGTTCGTGTAGCGCTCGATCGCGTAGGGAATCTTTTCCGTCGCGTAGGCGCCAAAATGGTTCCATTGGCCAAACATCGGGCCGACGCCACCCATCTGGAACATCATCCATTCGAGACATTTGTAGCGTCCAACCGGGTCTTTCGGGATCAGCTTGCCGCCGTTCTTTTCCGAGAGGTAAATCAGGATCGCCGCCGACTCGAAGAGTGTGAAAGGCTTCCCGCCCGGTCCGTCGGGATCGACGATCGCCGGGATGCGGTGATTGGGGTTGATCTTTAGAAACTCGGGATTGAACTGGTCGCCGGCTCCGATGTTTACCGGGATCACCTTGTATTGCAGACCCAATTCTTCGAGCGCGATATGCACCTTATGGCCGTTTGGCGTCGGCCAGCTCCACACTTCCAGCATCAGAGGTTCTCCCCTTCACTATGTATCCTGGCATCATCAGGGCCGGCGCCGATCTTAGAGAACCGGGCGCCGGCGCGGAACAGCGGTGTGAGGATACTTGTTGGTCATCCCGCTTGACTATTCGCCTTTGAATTGCCAGATTGGCGGCTAGAAGGAAGGATCAATGTCCAGCGTCAATATTGCCGAGGCAAAAGCAAAGTTGTCCGAACTGATCGACCGGGCGATGGCAGGGGAGGACATCGTTATAGCCAGGGCTGGGAAGCCGCTCGCCAGGCTGGTGCCACTGCCCCAACAGGCAAAGCGCAAGCCAGGAGCTTGGCGCGGCTGGAAGGCTTCCGCCGAGGCCTTGCTCGCGCCGATGGACCCGGAGGATCTTGATGCCGCGGAAGGGAAATTTTCTGACGAGTTCGGCATTACACTTCCACGGCATGAAACTCCGTGAAGCTGTTGCTGGACACTCACACCGTCTTGTGGTGGTTCATGGATGATCAGCGGTTGCCGCAGAGCGCCAGAGCCGCGATGGCCGATACCGCAAACCAACTGTTTGCGAGCGCCGCTGTAGGCTACGAGATCATCTACAAGCAGAGGTTCGGTCGCTTGCCTCCGCTGCCGGAGGCGCTCCCGCGCCGTCTGCTCAGAGAAGGCATCGAGATGCTGCCGATTACACTTGATCACGCGCTCGATGCGGCAGCACTACCGGGACCCCACCGCGACCCGTGGGATCGGATCATGATGGCCCAAGCACTGGTCGAGCAATGCCAGATGGTTACCATCGACAAGGTGTTTTCGGACTACAACATCCCGGTGTTGTGGTGACGTTCCGGCTGGTCTAGTCGCGATCTTCGGCGGCGAGGCGGCGCAGCGCTTCGCGGTCGCCGCCATAGCGCAGCCATTCGCCAAGATGCACCATGCCGAGGCGGTGGTAGAAATTGCGCGCCGGGTTCCAGTCGAGGACCTGAAAATCGATCCTCTCCCAGCCGCGCTCGATTGCGATCGTGGCCAAGCGCGCCATCAACCGCCGCCCGACACCTTGACCGCGCGCCCATTCGGCGACGTAGAGGTCTTCGAGATACATCCCCGGCCGGCCGAGCCAGGTCGAAAATCGCGAATGAAACAGGGCCATGCCGGCCGGCTCACCGGCGAGAAAGGCGAGGATCGCCTCGAACCGGCGCTGTGGTCCAAACCCGTGCCGCCGCAGATCCTCCTCGGTCGCAACGACCGCGGCCGGCGCCTTCTCAAAGACCGCGAGCTCGCGAATAAAACGAAGCACCAGGCCCGCATCGTCCGGCCCGGCAAAACGGATCATGGTCTCGCTGCTCACCGCCCCGCACCCTCCTGTCAATCTCCGTTGCCGTTGAACCGAACGATGGACGGCGTTGTCTACCTCGAAATTGGCGACCGCAACCCGGGCGACACACCGTCACCTATCCCAACGACGACATCGGCCGCGCATCGATGCCCGGCGGCAGCCGGCGCTTCCTGCACCGCGACCGCACCCCTACTGGGGGCCTGGCCTGAACGCCATTCTGCTAAACCCCAGGAATGAGCATTTTCAGCGAAAAAGCCGCCAACGCTCAGCCGTCGGGTAGCGAGAGCTCCCGCACCGCATCCTGCCGCCTGCCGGTGTCTCGAACCAAAAGGTTGCGGCGTCTTCGCAGCCATTCCCGGTCCACAGAAATGGCTGGTGGGGCCCGGCAAGCCAGCGGGCATTCGTGCCAAGTTTCGGAAAATGTCTGTCGTCGGCTCGCGCCAGCTACTTAAGCAGCGCCTTCGCGAAAGCGGCGCGATCGCTATTTTTCGCCGCCGAACCCCTTTATAGTCACGCTATCGCTCTCCAGCGCCGGACGGTCGATACCCCAGGCGCGTCGCTTTTCGTCCTGTTGCAGCTGAACTCGGGTCGGGCGCGATTGAACACGAAGGCAGCTTCGATGACCAACTTGCCGGAGGCATGGGTCGAGGATGCCCGCAACCTCGACAATGCCGAGCAGCTTCTGCACTCGGCTCATGGCATACTGCTGGAAACCCCAGCCATCGGCGATTTTCTGAGAAACGAAACCACTAAACGCATCGTCG
>DASXMC010000044.1:0-3545 GCA_036495885.1 Allostellaceae bacterium
CCGCCCGCCTTTTTTCGCCGCGCTCATCTATATCGTCGCCAGGGCCGCTGTTCCGCTTTTCCGACGCTTGGCAGCTCGTCATGAATACAGCATCGTGAGCTTTTTGATGGTGATTTATCATGATCGAGGATCTGTCTGACCAGGAGATCGGGCAGTTTCGCGCCAAGCACGGTCTACGTCCGGACCATAAAGGGAAAGTCGCTCGTCGACCGCAGCGAGAAGTCGTCGAAATGCGGCGTATACAACCGCTCGCCTGTGGATCGGCTGAGCGTCCCGATAGTTAGCCTCACAACAGACCACGGCGGATCCCCTAAATGCCGCGAGCCAGACGACGCGTCACGCTGTTCCACAATAGGTCCGCGGGTGACGGCGATCATGATGCGCGCGAACTGACGCGCCCGATCGAGACGGCGGGTTACGAAGTCTCCTATTTCGACGCCGAGAAATGCGATATCGCGTGCGTTCTCGATAATCCTAGCGATTTGATCGCGGTCGCCGGCGGCGACGGCACCGTGCGCAAGGTAGCGCTCGCCGCTCGATCCGATGGGCCGCCCATCGCGATATTGCCGCTCGGCACCGCCAACAATATCGCCAATTCGCTGGGCCTCACCGAACCGATCGGCGATCTGATCGCCGGTTGGCGTCAGCCGAGATTACGCAAATTCCACCCTATAGAGCTGGCGGCGCCGTGGGGCCGGCAGCGGCTTGTCGAGGGCGTTGGCCTTGGCGTCTTGGCTCAGATCATCGAAGAGTACACCGGTAGAGACATCGCACCGCTCGACGTCCGACGGCACATCGCCGAGGCAATACAGCAAGCCGAGCCGGAGCACTTCGACATCCGGATCGACGACGCACTGATCCGCGAGGCGGTCGTGCTGCTCGAGGTCACCACGGTTCCGCTGGTCGGCCCCAACCTTCTCCTGGCGCCCGAAGCCGATCCTGCTGATCAGTTGATCGATCTCTGCTGGGTTACCGCCCAAGACCAGCGTGGCGTCGCCGAATGGTTGGCCGCACCGAACAGCAACACAGCCGCTCCGCTAGCCACTCGCAGCGGCAGCCACATCGCAATCAGCGGCCGCTTTAACCGGATCCGTCTCGACGACTCTGTGCACTCCGGAGCGGAAGCCGCGACAGTGTCGGTCGCCGCGGCCAGTGAGCCGCTTTACTTCGTCGTGCCAGACGAGGACCCGCCCCGCTGCTAATGATCGTCAACGCGACCCGGATGAATACCCTCGGCATTTCGGCTCGGCGGCGCTGTGCGCCTAGTGCCCGGCCCCGAACGGGGACACGCCGCCGATAATATCGGCGCCAGGCACCAGGCATATCATCGGGCGCGGCGGGTGGGATGAGCCGTGTGAACACGGTCCGCCCGGCATGCCACCCGACAATTCCCTCAATCACCTGCTGCACGCGCTCCATCCACGGCGTGTGTCACACCGTCGGCTCGGCGAAAAGACGCTGCATGTTGATGCCGCGGTGCACCGACCGCGGGGTGAGCGGGCCGAAGCGCACACCGCTTTCCGCGGCCACGTCAGATTCGTCACTCATCGCGCCCGCCCGGCTGTTTCTCGGCGTCGTCCGGCACCTCGGCGGCGCCCCGCCAGTGCGAGTTCGGGAGCGGCGAGATCGGAACGGCTCGCGACGTTATGTGCTGTTGTTGGCGCCAATCCCGAAACTGCGGCTCAAATGATCGGCTTTCCGCCGGTGACGCCGACCATCGTGCCCGAGACATAGCTCGCCTCGTCGCTTGCCAGCATCACATACACAGGCGCTAGCTCGCGCGGCTGGGCGGGGCGCTTCATCGGATACTGCTCGCCAAAATGGGCGACGGCCTCCGGCGGCATCGTCGATGGGATCAGCGGCGTCCATACCGGGCCGGGCGCCACCGCGTTGACGCGAATGCCTTTGTCCGCCAGCAGCTGCGCGAGCCCCGCAGTGAAGTTCTGGATCGCGCCCTTAGTGGTGGCATAGGCGAGCAAATGCGGGCTGGGGCTGTCGGCATTGACCGACGCGGTGTTGATAATCGCGCTGCCCGACGGCATGCGCGGGATCGCGGCCTTGACCAGGTAGAACATCGCCGAGATGTTGACCGCGAACGTGCGCTCCCATTCCTCGTCGGAAATCTCGTCCGGCGAATTGAAGCTCATCTGGTGCGCGGCGTTGTTGACGAGCACGTCGATGCGGCCCAAGGCCCGCACCGCCTTGTCGACCAGCGCGCGGCAATGAGCCGCCTTGCCGATGTCGCCCGGAGCCAGCAGGCATTGTCGCCCAGCTTCCACCACCAGCCTTCGTGTTTCCTCGGCATCCTTGTCTTCGTTAAGATACGAGACGAGCAGATCGGCGCCTTCGCGTGCGAAGGCCAGCGCGACGGCGCGACCGATGCCGGAATCTCCGCCGGTTATCAGCACCTTTTTGTCGCGCAGACGTCCGCAGCCCCTGTAGCTGCTCTCTCCGTGGTCGGGCCGAGGGTTCATTTCCTCGGTCGCGCCGGGGATCGGCTGCTGCTGCGGGGTGAAGGGCGGGCGGGGGAAGTCGTCCATCGGAACATCTCCGTCAGTCGGGCTCTCTGCGAAGAGAACGACAGGTATGGCGAGCGGTTCGCGCGTCGCCGACACGAGCCCGAATTTTTACCGAGCCCGAATTTTTACAAAGGAGGGAAACCGCGACGTCGGCATCGCGTTTGCCAAACAACCTTCTTTGAACCGAAAGGCTTGGAAATGATCAGAGAGATGCTCGGGATCGCCGAGGGCATCCTGCAAGACCTGCACAACGACCACAGCGAGGTGGACACGCTGCTTGGCCGCATCATGGACAGCGAGGATGGCGCCGAACGCGCGCGGCTCTTCTCCGAAATGACAAACAAGCTCCTGCCGCATCTCGAGGCGGAGCAGGAAATCCTCTACCGGCGGCTGGAGAACGGGAAGGAGGAAGAATCTCGGAAGTTCGGGCACGAAGGCACGAGCGAGCACCGCATGGTCGAGCAGCAGGTCGATAAGATGATCGGCATGCACGACACGTTGAGCGACCAGTGGACCGCCGAGCTCAAGGTGCTCCAGGACTTGATCGAGCATCACGTCGGCGAAGAAGAAAGCACCGGCTTCAGCTGCGCCCGCGAGGAGTTCGACAAGGCCCAGCTCGAGGCAATGTCGCGCGAGTTCCAAACCCGCAAGGCCCAGCTCGGCACGAAGGTCGCCTGACGGGTGAGCGATGGGGCCGGCGGGGACCCCGGCCCCACATCACAGCTGATCGCGTCCACCCGCCGTTGCGTCGCCTTGTTCGATCCGCCTCAATCGCTGGGCACAGGCAAGCGTGGGATCGCCATGGCGGCGCCGCCGCAATGTGGTGGTTTTTTGATCTGGCTGGTCCTGCGCGCCCGCCACAGCACATCACTCGACCATACCCGACTTTGGAGACATTTGATGAACTCGTCCAGACACTCCCGAACCCTGTCAAAAGCAAAACTGGCGGATGCAGAAATTTCGCGCGGTGCGGGTGGCGAGACGCATCAGACCGCCGAACGCGGGATGGACGTACTGACGACGCAG
>DASXMC010000045.1:0-4021 GCA_036495885.1 Allostellaceae bacterium
GCCCCTACTCGGCCATGATGCCCCTAATCGTCGGCGCCGGGGGCGTCGAGGGCGGCGCGCACCCTGGGTGGTGACATCGGCAATTCGGTCAGCCGGCGGCCGATCGCATGATCGATCGCGTTGGCGATTGCCGCCATTGGCGGGCAGATGTTGACCTCGCCTACCCCCTTGGCGCCATAGGGGTGGGCCGGGTTCGGCACTTCGACCAGCACCGCGTCGATCATCGGCACGTCGGAGGCGACCGGACAGCGATAGTCGAGGAACCCGGCGTTATCGAGCCGGCCTTGTTTGTCGTAGATGTATTCCTCGTTCAAAGCCCATCCAATGCCTTGCGTGACCCCACCCTGGATCTGGCCCTCGACATAGGAGGGGTGGATCGCCTTGCCGACATCCTGGGCTGCGACAAAGCGCAATACGGTGACCTTGCCGGTCTCGGGATCGACCTCGACGTCACAGAACTGGGTCGTGAAACCGGGGGCCTGGCCCCCGGCGTTGACCGAGGCATGGGCGCCGATCGGGCCGCCGGTCAGCGCCTTTTTGGCAGCCAGTTCCTTCAATGACAATGGCGCGAAATCGCCGACATTGGCCCCGGCGGGCTTGGCCTGACCGTCCTCCCAGACCACTCCGTCGACATCGACGTCCCAGATCACCGCGGCGCGGCCGCGCAATTCATCGACCACTTTTTTGCTGGCCTCGACGATCGCCATGCCGGTAGCAAAGGTGACGCGCGAGCCGCCGGTCACATGGGTGTAGCCGATCGAGGCGGTGTCGGCGACGATCGAGCGCACCTGGCTGTAGTCGACCCCCAGGGTTTCGGCCGCCATCAGCGCCATCGAGGCGCGCGAGCCGCCGATATCGGGGCTGCCGGTGGCGACGATGACGGTGCCGTCCTCGTTGACCTGGACGCTCGCGCTCGACTCGCCGCCGCCGTTGAACCAATAGCCCGAGGCGACGCCGCGCCCCTGGTTCTTTCCGAGCGGCGCGTTGTAGGCGGGATGGTTGATTAGTGCTTCGAGAGTCTCGACGTAGCCCCCATGGGCCATCTTTGGCCCATAGATCATCGTCGTGCCCGGCCGCGCGGCATTTTTGAGCCGCAGATCCAGTGGGTCCATACCGATCTTTTTGGCCAGCAGGTCGAGCACGCTTTCGACCGCAAAGGCTGAAATCGGCGAACCCGGCGCGCGGTAGGCCGCCGCCTTTGGTCGGTTGCTGACGACATCGTAACCGACCGAGCGGGCGTTCGGGATGTTGTAGGGCGCAAAGGCGCACAGACACGCGTTCATGACCGGCGAGCCGGGGAAGGCGCCAGCCTGAAATTTGAACACGCCATCGGCCGCGGTCAGGGTGCCGTCCTTTTTGACGCCCATCTTGACCCACATCGAGGCACCCGAGGTCGGCCCCGAGGCCTTGAACACCTCGTCGCGGCTCATCACGATCTTGACCGGGCGCCCCGTTTTCCTCGACAGCAAGGCGGCCACCGGTTCGAGATAGACGACGGTCTTGCCACCAAAGCCGCCCCCGATCTCGGCCGGGTTGACCCGCAAATCGCCGACCGGCATGCCGAGCAGTTTCGCGGTCAATGCTCGGACGACAAAATGCCCTTGACTCGATGACCAGATCTCGGCTTGGCCGTCGGCGTGAACATGCGCGACGGTCGCATGCGGCTCGATGTAAGCTTGGTGAACAGCGGCGGTCTTGAACTCCCTCTCGATTACGAAATCGGCCTCGGCAAAGCCCTTATCGAGATCGCCGATCGCGAATTCGAGGCGCTTCGAGATGTTCGACGGCTTGCTCGGCGTCGGCTCCACCCCGCGGGTGATCATGTCCTCGAACAACAGCGGCGCGTCCGAGGCCATCGCCTCGTCGACATCGATGACGTGCGGCAGCACTTCATATTCGATGTCGATCAGCTCTGCTGCCTGATCGGCGGTGGCCTTGTCGATCGCCGCGACCCCGGCGACGGCATGGCCTTCGTAGAGCGCCTTTTCGCGGGCCATGACATTGCGAGAGATGTGCCAGAAATTCTGGGCCACTCGTTCCGGCCCGACATATTCGAATTTGTGATCGGGGAAATCGGCGGCGGTAACCACCGCCTTTACCCCCGGCAATTTGAGCGCCTTTGAGGCGTCGATCGACCGGATGCGGGCATGCGCGTGGGGCGAACGGATGATCTTGCCGTAAAGCGCCCCGGCCATCGCCAGATCGGCGCCGTACATCGCCCGGCCCGTCACTTTCGGCACGCCATCCGGACGGATCGGCCGGGTTCCCACCCACTTAAAGCGCGACGGTGCGATATCGTTCACGGCTCTTCTCCTGATCGTCCGATACACTAATTCTGTCGCCGACAGGGTTACGCGGCGCGCGCGCAAATGCAAGCCCGAGGCGCATTCCCAGCCTGCGGTCGTGCTGGAAGCCGGGTGGGGATGGGTCCCGCCGCCCGGCGCTCGCCCGTACCGCCAACCCGAGATCGAGCCCCCGGCGCTTCGCGCGTCAATGCGACAAAGTAACAGGACCCCAACTTGTTGATATTCCTCACTTACTGGTTTCCGAAAACAGGAGGGAACAGGTGGACCGTGGTTTATTTGCTTTATCAACGGGCTCCCGGGCAAAGCGTGTCAGCGGCCTGACCAATTCATGATCTGTTCACGGTTTGGCGCTGGTGCGGCGCGATACACCTCCCCTACGCTCGCTGGCAGCAGCTCCTTGACGATCGGATAGGCGCGAATGGCTAGGGCGACGGCTCCTTAACCGGAACCAGACGGTGCAAATCAAGATATTTGCATCGTCGCCGTGCCGTTGATTAAATTGGGCTTTTTTGATGCAAATTTCCGATGCACAATCGGGGCATGATTTACGGCTACGCCCGCGTCTCTACCGCCGCCCAAGACGAAACCGGACAGGTGCGCCAATTGAGGGCGGCCGGATGCGAAAAAGTGTTCCACGAGAAGATCACCGGCACCACGGCCGACCGACCGCAGCTTGCCAAGCTGATGAAGGCCCTCGCTCCCGGCGATATTGTTATGACTCCGGCCGTTGACCGCCTTTCGCGTGACACGACCGACTTGCTGGTGATCGCGCGCGACATGCAGTGCGCCGGCGCCGGTATCCGCTCACTGGCCGAGCCGTTCCTCGATACCACGTCCGATTTTGCCGAGATCATCTTCGCCATTCTCGACGTTGCCGCAAAGCTGGAACGCCGCCGCATTCTGGAGCGCACCGCGCGCGGCCGAGCCGACGCCAAGGCCAACGGCGTCAAATTCGGCCGCAAGCCAATCCTCACGCCGCACCAGCAGAAAGAGGCCCGCAAGCGTCTCGAAGCTGGCGAAACACAGCGCAGCGTCGCGCGCAGCTACAATGTCAGTCAAAGCACGATTTCACGGCTCGTAGATTGATGGACTCCGACACCATTAAATTAGCGGTCGGGTTACTCGTTGGCCTCATGACGCTTACCGGCGGAGCGTTGAGTTTTATAAACGGGAGGTTAAACGAAGCAAAAACGACCGAAGAGAGGCGGCGCGTCGTATTTTGGATTCACCTGGCTGTTACCATGATGCTAGCGATTATCGCAGGCGGCCTTTTGGCATTAGGCTATATCGCATTAGGTCTCATAATATATGCTTTAGTGTTTCTGTTATCCGTATACGAATACCTCAAGAACGTAATGCGCGGAAATGCACCACCTCTCTACACATCAACTTCTTTAATCCTTTTCTCCTTTTATGCGGCCGGATTGGCATTTTTGGGATCGACTTATTTCACACAAAGCATTTTTTAAAACAACAGCAACTGATCGAACATATGATCAAAGTGCAATCGCATATCATAGATGTACTAGAGCGACACCATTAGCCTGTGCGAAGTATTAGGCAGCATCAGGCCGAGGTGCGACACGGCAGGATAGAGTGACTCCTCCGTGTTTCATCTATGCGAGCGCCGCGAGCATTGCGCGGTGACTTGGGCGGGCTTTCCGTATTGAAGTTTATGCGGCTTAGATCGGGTTATGGCGAGCGCTAAGAGCTAC
>DASXMC010000046.1:0-6311 GCA_036495885.1 Allostellaceae bacterium
TGAGAGGGCTGCCGCGGCGACGTTTACGGCAACTGATCGATTTCGATCAGCGGAGCAAAGCGCTGGAAATCCATAACGTTGAACGTCAGCAATCGGCGCACTCCGCAGTCCAGCATGGTCGCGACGATATTGGCGTCGTGGACCTGACGGCCGGCCGCGCGATGGGTCGTAAGGATTTGGATAAGGCGGTCGAGCACGCTCGCCCGCTCTTCTGCCACCTGGAACGCCGCCCGAAAACGGCGAACATCGGCGATTGCGGACGCCATGGGCAGTGCCGGCGCCGTCGCCTGCGGTCGCGTTACCGCTGCGAGGTATTCGCGCAATACCTGGAGGCTGATCCACAGCGACGAACCTTCGTTCCCCAGCCGGGTCAGCGCGCGTTCGGCGACCGCATGCTGAGCGGAGAGAGGGCGCGTAGCATAAACAAGGACATTCGTATCGACAAAAACCGGATCAGCGGCCATCGTCGCCATACAAATCCTCACGACGGAGGGAGATGCTGTCGTCCCATGGTATGTCGTGGGACGGCAGATCCTCGACGCTGAACGTCTTGGTCGGCATTTGGCGCGCCGGTGAAGGCGCCAAGGTGATCATGGCCTCGTGCTCGCCCGGCGGCACCTCAGGCGGGGCGACGCCAGTGATACGGTGGTCGCGGCCGACCCGGATGCGCGTGTGAATTTGGGTCATCCCGGCTCCTCGGATTAGCAATCAAGAGATAAGCAGTCGAGAGCGAATCTAGCAGGGCGGGGGATGCGTGCACACTGCGACGGCGCGGCAATCAAGAGATCCTATTCGCAGACGCCGCGAGCAATAGATCCCTGGATCGCCGATTTTTTCGCGAGCCTCGCCGAGGAGGCGGAAGCCGGCATCGCACTCTTGCGTCTGCTGAAGCTGGACTGGTTCACTGCGAGGTCGGCGGCGCGCGACCGGCGCCGCGATTCGCATGCCGCCGTGGCGGTTGTCCCCGCCACCTCGCTCGCGCAACCTCGGCATCGCGGTCAAGGACGTCGTGGGGCTGTTCGACATGTTCGTCGGATGCGCGAGGCCGATCGGGTGATCCGCAGGTCACAGGAGATTCTCGAGGCGGACTATCGGGCCGCACCGCGTCACGACGCTGCCTGATGCCGGCCGCACAGGATCGCAGTAGAAACCCGGATGAACTGAAGGAAACCCCGCCGCGGTGATCCACGACGGGGCATCTCCGTCAGCGGTCGCGCGGCTCCCACAACACGATGTGGGTGGCGCCATCCTCGGCCGGGTGTTCGAGCTTGACGAGGCGGCAGCGCAGCCAGTTCGGACCGAATTCAGGGCATGCGATCTTGAGGTTCACATAGGTCTCGCCGCTCGATTTGGCGACCTGGCTCCAGCCGGCGCCGATCTCGCAGCGCGGACCGGCGTAGATCCGGTAATCGGGGGCTGTTGTCGGAGGTCTTGTCGACCGGGACGATGGTCAGAGCCGCGGTGACATTGAGGGTCTTCAGGGTCCCGGTGAAGCCGAGGGTGATGGCCATGAGTGGTCTCCTCTGGTGGTTCGCAGGGCCCGTCCCTGCGATGTCTCGGCGCTTGGAGACCGCAAAGGCGCCGCCGACACCGCGAGCGTTGTGACGGCCGAAGCGCAGCGGAGGACCTCGGAGGCGGAAGAATTTGTAGCGCAGCGGCCGCGAGGAGGCCGGCTCGTTCGGCCTGGGAAATTCTTGTCCCGCAGAGGTTGGCGGCGGCGCCTGCGGGATCCAGCGATCACAGAGACATGCAGGGACGGGCTTGCCGGACCCCCAGGACGAGCACACGGCGCATCCGCTCGAGCACATCAGCCGCGGCTGCAGCCAACGCCGGAAGCCTTGCAGACCCGCAAAGCCGCCGCGATGCCGAACTTCGCGCGATACCGGCGACGGCAACCGATCGGTCCACGCCGATTATCAGCAATTATCGAAACCGAGCGATGCGGCAATGCAGGAATGCGACGAGACCGTGGAGCGTGCTCACCCTACCCGGGACGGGTTGGCTGATGCTACGCGCGCTCGGCGTCATCGATGCCAACAAAGGCGAGGCCCAGCTTCAGCTGCGGTGGGAGCTGGGCCACCGGAGATGGCGATGTCATAACGGCGACCCCGGGGCGGGACGCGCGAAAGAGCGCACCACCAGCAGGGCACAGTACGAGATCAGCGCTGTACCCTCGCGGCCAAATTACGACAATGCGCCGTAAGCAATCATTCCCCTCTGCGCGGCTCGAACTGGTACGGCGTCGCGCTGGTGGCCAGCGGGTTCAGCGCGAGGCGATGTTGGAGAGGCGGGAACGCCCGGCTACGGCAGCCCGAGCGGTCGCATAATCGGCAGGTCAGGCCGATCCCCACCTTGGCGTATTCGAGGTCAAGCCCGTCGGCGTAGGCAACCTCCGCGGCGTCGGCGATGCCGCACCCCATGGCCACGACGTGCAGCGGTCTTGGCTCGCCCCATCGAGCGGCCGGCCGTGTGACCGTGCGGGCGAAACACAAAAAGGAGGCACCGTCTGGTAATTCCGCGACCTGCACCTGCACGGTTCCGGCCTGCGAAAACGCCGTGTGCACGACCCAGCGCGGGCACGAGCCGCCGTATCGCGCGAAGGGGAAACCGCCGGCGGAAAATCGTTTCGACACATTCCCTGCCGGGTCGACGCGCACGAAGAAAAACGGCACGCCGCGCGCCCCCGGCCGATGCAGTGTGGACAGGCGGTGACATGCTTGTTCGAACGACACCTCGAAACGCGTTGCGATCGCCTCCATGTCGTGCCGCAGGGCTTGTGCGGTCGAGAGATAGGCCGCGTAAGGCATCAGGATCGCGCCGGCGACATAGTTCAAAAGGCCGATCCGAATCAGCATTGTCGCTTCCGCAGAAGACGGCGCGGCCTCGCCGAGCACGCGTTCGACGGTGTCGCTCGCCTCGAGCAGGGCAAGCTGGAAGGCCATCTGAAAGGCACGGCTCTCGCGCGGCAGGCTCTCGGCGAGCACGAGCCGCGGTGGGTGCGGATCGAAGCGGCGCAGCATGCCGTCGAGCGGCTGGATCGTGACGGTCAGGCCGTGCACCTGCCGCAGTCGCTCGGCGATGGCGTGGCTGCGATCCACAGCCAGACCGCCACAGGCCGCGACGATCGCTTCCGCCACCTCTTCTAGTGGCGGGAAGTGATTTGCGCGGCCGTCAAAGAAATCGCGCGCCTCCTCATTGGGCAGCAGGATGCGGCGGCCGGACGGCAGGGCGATGCCGAGGCCATCCTCGCGCGCCACCCGCCAGGCGCGGTAGAGAGCGAGCACCGCGCGCGCGGCGGTCGGGGACGAGCCGGCAAGGGCGGTGATCTCTGCCTCGGGAACGGCCTCGGCGCCGAGCAGCGGATCGGTGAAAACTTCACGGAGCGCAACTTCGAGTCGTCGTTCCTGCGTTCCCGACAAACCAGCCAGATCGACGTGGAAAGTCTGGGCAAGTTTGATCAGCAGGGCGCCGCTCACCGCCCGCTGATCGTGCTCAATCAAGTTCAGGTAGCTCGCCGAGATGCCGAGCAGCGTGGCCAAGGTCTGCTGCGACAGCTGTCGTTCGCCCCGCAGGCGCCGCACGGTGCGACCGATTTGGATGCGGCCCATCTTTACAACCTTTACAAAATTGTTCTGCTGTCTGTGAACTCGACGACAGCATTCTGCTGATCTTCGCACAGTGAAGCTTGTCCTCGCAGCAGAAATACGGTCACTGATGCATTCGAATTCTCAAAAGAGGAACGACCTGAGATGCGAGACAATGAACCGGAAGGCATTCGCCGGGACTATGGCCCTTCGGAGGTCGACAGGCTGACGGGTAGCTTTCGCATCCGTCATACGTTTGCGGAGATGGGTGCTGCACGTCTGCGCTACCTGCTCTCTACCGAGCCCTTCCTTGCGACCCTCGGCGCGCTGACCGGTAATCAGGCGGTGCAGCAGGTCAAAGCCGGGTTGAAGGCGATCTATCTGTCGGGCTGGCAGGTTGCGGCCGACGCCAACACGGCCGAGCAGATGTATCCTGACCAGTCGCTCTATCCGGCCGACTCGGTGCCCAAGGTCGTCAGGCGCATCAATAACGCGCTGCGGCGAGCCGACCAGATCGCTCGGCTAGAGGGCAGCACTGACGGCACCTACTGGATGGCGCCGATAATCGCCGACGCCGAGGCCGGGTTCGGCGGCCCCCTCAACGCCTATGAGTTGATGAAGGCGATGATCGAGGCGGGAGCCGCTGGCGTGCATTTCGAAGACCAGCTTGCGTCCGAGAAGAAATGCGGCCATCTCGGGGGCAAGGTGCTGGTGCCGATCGCCCAGCACATCCGCACGCTCAATGCCGCCCGGCTCGCCGCCGATGTCGAGGGTGTGCCGACCGTATTGCTGTGCCGGACCGATGCCCAATCGGCGCAGCTGCTGACCAGCGACATCGATGAACGCGATCGCCCGTTTATTGACGGCGAGCGAACCGCAGAGGGGTTCTTTCGCATTCGTCGCGGGATCGGGGTCGAATATGCGATTACCCGCAGCCTTGCCTATGCGCCGTATGCCGATCTCTTGTGGTGGGAGACCAGCGAGCCCGATCTCGATGAGGCGGAGCGCTTTGCCGATGCGATCCATCGCGAGTTTCCCGGCAAATTGCTCGCCTACAACTGCTCGCCGAGCTTCAACTGGCGCAAGAAGTTGGCGCCCGACCAGCTAGTTACTTTCCAGCGTGACATTGCCGGTATGGGCTACCGGTTCCAGTTTGTCACTCTGGCCGGATTTCACAGTCTCAATCTCTCGATGTTCGATCTGGCGCGCGGCTACCGCGATCGTGGCATGGCCGCCTACAGTGAATTGCAGCAGGCCGAGTTCGCCGCCGAGGCGGTTGGTTACACCGCCACGCGCCATCAGCGCGAGGTCGGTGTCGGTTATTTCGATGCGGTGGCGCTGGCAATTTCGGGTGGGCAAGCCTCGACCACGGCACTCTCCGGCAGCACCGAGGCGGCACAATTCCAATCGAGCTGTGTGGACACTGTTGAAGATCACGGTCACGACGACGGGTTGGTACATAACCACGAATGGGCGATGCGCGACTGGGACGCGGTCGACCGGGCCCTCGCCGCTCAGTGAGCGGAGGCGCTGATGGACGATCTCGACCCGACGGCCGCGCAGATCAGGCGGGATCGGCGCGACATGCCAGTCGGCGTCGCGGATCGCCCTGGTTTCCGCTTTAGGTGCTACGACAAACCGTGCATCTCTCTGGACGCGTAGGCTTGGGGCTTTTGCCGGGTGGCTCTGGCGAAGATGGACGTGCTTCAGGCAGTGACTGGATTGAGGGCAACTTGAGCCCCTCGCCAGACGTAGGCTTATCGGCAGCTAGGCGCCGCTTCCGGTCGTTCGCGAGACCAAGGTCGATCACGTCGATGCCGAGGCTCATCTTGCGGTTTTGCCGAGATAGACAGCCGCACGCGCGGATCAGCGGAAATTGCCTCTGGCTTTTCGCGCATCAGCACCCGGCCCTGCACCAGCACGACTATTTCGTGGGCGAAGCGGAACACGACATCCATGTCGTGCTCGATGATCAGGATCGCGATGTCTGCCGGCAGGCAACCAAGCACCTGGTGGATGATTTCGGTTTCGTACGACGGGACGCCGGCTGCCGGTTCGTCGAGCAGCAAGACCCGAGGCCGCAGCGCCAGCGCGATGGCGATTTCGAGCAACCGCTGCTCGCCGTAGGGGAACTGGGGAGACGCGGCGCTCGGCAACGCCGCCGATCTCGATCTCATCGAGTCTTTGCTGCGCCTCGTCGCGGCAGCGGCGCCATTCTTTGCCGAACCGTAACAGGCGCCAGGCAAGGCCCCTCCCGCTCGGCGATCGCGATCGCGATCGCGACGTTTGTCGCCCGCGGTGTTGTCGTCGAGCAATGTGCTGATCTTGGTGCGTCCGCACCAGCCCGCGCTTGACCCGCTCTTCGGGGCGCAAGGCGGTAACGTTTTCGCCCGCCAGCGCGACTAACGGCGTGCGCACAAATCCGGGACAGACCATACTGGCGCGGACATTACATGCCGCTCCTTCTTTGGCGACCGCGCGGCACAGCCCCAACGTCCCGTGCTTGGCCGTAACATTGGGCGCCTTCCGCACCGAGGCCTCTTTCAAATGCACCGAGCCCGTGTAAATGATGCTGCCGGACGACCCAGGCCTGCCTCAAGCACATGTATTCGTATCGGCGGCGGTTCCCAGCTGAGCGACTTTGGACGCGATATCGCAGCGTTCTACCAGCGTGGGGTGACCTTTGGTCACCTCGAAGGCGGTTTCCTCACCCTCGCGCCAGAAGCG
>DASXMC010000047.1:0-1628 GCA_036495885.1 Allostellaceae bacterium
CGCGCCTGCCTTGCCGTGCATCTGTCGATCGACGCCGCTGGCCGCAAGCGTAGCCATCGCTTTGCGCGCGCGCTGATGCGCTCGGCGGCGCGGCTGACCTACGAGGAGGTGCAGGCGATCCGCGATCGGCAGCTCGAGCCCCCGAGCGCCGTTCCGCCACGCACGATCGCCGCGCTGTACGGCGCTTTTGCTGCATTGGGGCAGGCACGCGCGGCGCGCGGCGCGTTGGAGCTCGAACTGCGCGAAGACCGCGTCGTGCTCGACGCTGAGGAGCGGCCGGTGAGAGTGGTCCCGGCACCGCGCCTCGACAGCCACCGCCTGATCGAGGAATTTATGATCCTCGCCAATGTCGCGGCGGCCGAGGAGCTCGAAGCTAGGCATCAGCCTTGCATGTACCGCGTTCACGACACGCCGGCCCCCGAGAAGATGGCGGCGTTGCAAGATTTTCTCAGCAACAGCGGCGTTCCCGGGCTGGCTCTTGCCAAGGGCCAGAGGGTGAAACCCGATCTGTTCAACCGCCTCCTGCGGCGCGCCGCAGACACGCCGGTCGCTCCGCTGATCAACGAGCTGGTCTTGCGCTGCCAGGCGCAGGCGGCATACAGCCCGAGCAATATCGGCCATTTCGGGTTGGCGCTGAGGCGTTACGCGCATTTCACCTCGCCGATTCGGCGCTATGCCGATTTGTTGGTTCACCGCGCCCTGGTTGCAGGCGCCAACGCCGCCGGCCGTGATTTCGGCGATGGCGGGCTGCCGCCCGATACCTCTGACGAGCAGATGGCAGCGATCGCCGAGCACATTTCGGCGACCGAGCGGCGCGCCGCCGCCGCCGAGCGCGCCGCGATCGAGCGCTACCGCGCAACCCTGCTCACCGATGCGATCGGCGGCACCTTTGCTGGACAAATCAGCGGGGTCGCCGATTTCGGGGTGTTTGTCACATTGATGGAAACCGGTGCTACCGGGCTCGTCCCGATCTCAAACCTGCCGGCCGACTATTACGACCGGCGTGAATCGCCGCCGCGTCTGGTCGGACGCCGTTTTGGCCGGGTGTTTCAACTCGGTGGCTCGGTTACGGTGTGCTTGCTGGAAGTGGACGCAATCGGCGGCCGCTTGCTGTTCCGCATCGAGGAGGAGACACCGGCGCGCGGCGTCCGCCGCAGCCAGCGTAGTTGATCGCCGGGCTGCAGCAATTTACGATACCCCCCGCAAGCTGCCGGATTTTGGGGGCAGCCGCGGCTTGCGCCGGGATTTAGGGGTATCCTGATGTCGATGCGTTTGCGCCCGGCCGCTAACTTCAGACCGGCGGGCTTTGTCGTGTTGCTCGCTCTCTTTGGCTGCGCCCAATTTCAGCCGATGCCGGCCGATCGGGGCGGGCGGCTGTTTGCCCGCGGCCTCGATCAAATCGATGAGCTCTATATCGTTCCGGTGTCGAACCGCACCTTGGCGCTCGCCGCTGTCGCCCGCCTGTCGCAACTCGACCCCAGCTTGAGGATGACCGAGGTGCCGGGACCGCAAGATCTGACCGAGATCGTGCTGACCGAAGGAGAGCGAGAGGTCGCGGCTTACCCCAGTCCCACGAACGACGATCCGCATGTCTGGGGCGAAATGCTGGGCCAGATCGAAACCGACGC
>DASXMC010000048.1:0-5115 GCA_036495885.1 Allostellaceae bacterium
CCGGCCCGCGGTCGAGGCCGGCGAAAGTCTCGGTTTTCTGCCGGGCGATATGCACGCCAAGCTCGCCCCTTATCTGCGGCCGCTCGACGATGCTCTGACCGAACGGCTCGGCGGCAAGCGGCTCAAGCAATTGATCGGCGAGCGGGCGATCGAAATCGCACCCATCGCCTATATGCGCGGGCGCACGTTGAATAACGCCTTTATCGTGATCGACGAGGCACAGAACTGCACCTACGGCCAGATCAAGATGCTGTTGACCCGCCTTGGCGCCAATGCCCGGATGGTGGTCACCGGCGATCCCGATCAGAGCGATCTGCTCGATGGCCTCTCCGGTCTCGCCGACATCGCTCGGCGGCTCGAAGCGATTGCTGATGTTGCGGTCGTTCGCCTTGGCGAGGCCGACATTGTCCGTCACCCGCTCGTTGCCGAGATGCTAAGCGTGCTGTAACCCAGCGCTGTCACGGACGCTCACGTCACAGACGGGTGTTGACGGCCGGCGCGGCACCGTCGCTTATTGCCGCGATCGACCAAAAGACGGCCGACCAAAAGCGGCCGAGAGGAGCTGTTATCGATGACCGCGCAGCCGTTTCACGGGGTGCTCGTTCCCGTTTTGACACCGTTTGCTGCATCGGGTGGGCCCGATGCCGGCCGCTTTATCGCATTCTGCCGTTGGCTGTTGGACCAAGGGGCGAATGGACTCGCGATCTTCGGCACGACCAGTGAGGCGAATTCGATGTCGCCGGCCGAGCGCATGACATTGCTTGACCGCCTGATTGAAGCTGGCGTCCCGGCGGAAAAACTGATGCCGGGAACCGGCGCCTGCGCCGTCAGCGATGCGGCGGCACTGGTGCGGCATGCGCTCGGGCATGGCTGCGGCGGCGTTTTGATGCTGCCACCCTTTTACTACAAGCCGGTCAGCGACGACGGCATCTTCGCCTTTGTGTCGAATGTCATCGACAAGGCCGGCTCGGCGGCGCTGCGGATTTATCTTTATCACATCCCGCCGGTAGCGGTGGTCGGCTACTCGCTGGACCTGGTCGGGCGTTTGATCAAAGCCTATCCGCATACGGTTGTCGGATTGAAGGACAGCTCCGGCGATTGGAGCAACACTGCGGCCCTGCTCGAGCGCTATCCAGGCTTCGCGGTCTTCCCCGGCTCCGAGGTGTTTTTGCTCGAGGCGTTGCGCCGCGGCGGCGCCGGCTGCATCACCGCCACGGGCAACATCAACGTGCCTGGTATCGCCAAACTCTACGCCAACTGGCAGGAGCCGCAGGCGGATGCATTGCAGGCTGAGGTCACGACTCTGCGCAAAACCATGCAGGCCTACCCGATGGTCCCGGCGCTAAAGCGGGTGGTCGCTCATTTTCACAATGACCCGGCCTGGTCGGCGGTGCGCCCGCCGCTGACGCCGCTCGACGAAGCGCAGTCGTCGGCCTTGATCGCCGATCTCGCCAAAATCGGCTTCAGCCTCGGCGAGCGGCAAAAGGCGGCCTGATATAAGAGGCGGCCGGAGCTAAGAAGCGCCCCTCGCCCCAGTTCTTTCCCCGTGAGCCGAGGGTGGGTGTGCAGTAATGAGGTTAGAGACATGGCTATGGAGCAAGCCGCCGCCCACACCCCCGAGCGCGAGGCCTTTTACGACCGGATCAGCGGCGGAAATCTGGCGCCGCTGTGGGAGCGGCTGCACGCGCTGGTGACGCCGCAGCCGGTGAGCCCGGTTCAACCGGCGATCTGGCATTACCGGGACGTGCGTCCGCATCTGATGCGCGCCGGCGAATTGATCAGCGCCGAGGAAGCCACACGGCGGGTATTGATCCTCGAAAATCCCGGGCTCAAGGGCCAGACCTCCATCACCCACTCACTGTTCGCGGGATTGCAGCTGATCCTGCCCGGCGAAGTGGCGCCCGCCCATCGCCATACTCAATCGGCCTTGCGCTTTGTTATCGAAGGCGACGGCGCCTACACCGCGGTCGACGGCGAACGGACGACGATGCACCCCGGCGACTTTGTGATCACGCCATCCTGGACCTGGCACGACCACGGTAATGACAGCGATCGACCGATGATCTGGCTCGACGGGCTCGACATTCCGATCGTGCGCCTGCTCGACGCCAGCTTTGCCGAGCCGGGCGAGACCGACAGCCAAGTCATTTCCCGCCCGGAGGGCGACAACGCCGCGCGCTTTGCCAATAACCTGCTGCCGGTGGATTGGCAGCCTGCGGTCAAAACTTCGCCGATCTTCAATTATCCGTATGTCCGCTCGCGCGAATCGCTCGATGTGTTGAGCCGCAACGAAGACCCCGATCCATGCCACGCGCACAAATTACGCTTTGTCAATCCGGCCACCGGCGATTTTGCGATGCCGACGATCGGCGCCTTTATCCAGCTGTTGCCCACCGGGTTTGCGACCCGCCCCTACCGCTCGACCGATGCCACGGTTTTTGTCGCGGTCGAAGGCTCGGGTCAGACCCGGGTCGGCGACCGGATCTTTGATTGGGAGCCGCACGACATTTTTGTGGTGCCGGGCTGGACCCCCGCCAGCCATATGGCGGCAGCCCAGGCGGTGTTGTTCAGCTATTCCGATCGGCCCGTTCAGCAGAAGCTGGGGCTATGGCGCGAGCAGCGCGGCAACAGCTGAGCTGTACCTTAGCCCGCGTCAGATGAGGCATGGCATCGCGGCGCTGATCCTCGCCGCGGGGCTGGCTGACAGCAGCGGCGCCGCCGCGACCTTGCCGGCGCCGGTCGAGGCCTCGCATGGGATGGTGGTGAGCTCGCAACACCTCGCCTCGGCGGTCGGAGCCGGCATTCTCGCGGCCGGCGGCAACGCGATCGATGCCGCGGTGGCGGTCGGCTATGCGCTCGCAGTGGTCGAGCCGTGCTGCGGCAATATCGGCGGTGGCGGGTTTATGACGATCCATCTCGCCGATGGGCGCGATACTTTTCTCAATTTCCGCGAGACTGCACCCGCAGCGGCGACCGCCGACATGTTTCTCGACCCAGCCGGAAAGCCGGTTCCCGAGCGCAGCCGTTACGGCTATCTGGCGGCCGGCGTGCCGGGGACGGTGATGGGGCTCGACCGCGCCGCGCGCGAATACGGCGCCTTGCCGCGCGCGGCGTTGATGGCGCCGGCAATAGCGCTTGCCCGCGACGGCTTTGTGTTGACCCGCGAGGATACCCAGCCCCTCGACGCCAAGGCCGACCGGCTCGCCAAGGATCCGGGTGCGGCCAAAATCTTTTTGCGGCCGGATGGCAGCCGCTTCGCGATTGGCGACCGGCTAGTGCAACAGGACCTCGCGGCAACCCTTGCAGCGATCGCCAAAGACGGACCCGATGCATTCTATCGGGGTTCGGTGGCGGCGGCTGTCGCGAAGGCGAGCCGGGCCAATGGCGGCATTCTCGAGGCGCACGATTTCGCCGACTACACCGTGACCGAGGGCCCACCGCTCACCTGCACTTATCGCGGCTACGTGCTCATTTCGGCGCCGCCGCCGAGTTCGGGGGGCACCGCAATCTGCGAGATCCTCAATATCCTCGAGGGCTATGAACTCAAGCGGCTCGGATTTCATTCGGCGCGGTCGATCGCGCTGATGATCGCGGCGATGGCGCGCGGCTACCGCGACCGCAACGACTTTCTCGGCGACCCCGCATCTGTGGCAAACCCGCTCGACCGATTGTTGTCAAAGGGCTATGCCGCCGGGATCCGCGCTGCGATCGAGGCTGGCGCCGGCGCCGCTCCGGTGGCTTCTCCCGGTCGGCAGGAAAAGGCCGAGACCACCCATTATTCGGTCGTTGACGGCTCCGGCAACGCGGTCTCGGTGACCTATACGATCAACGGTTATTTCGGGGCCGAGGTGGTTGCCCCGGGCACCGGGTTTTTATTGAACAACGAAATGGACGATTTCACCGCCAAGCCCGGAGCGCCCAACCTTTACGGCTTGGTGCAAGGGGCGGCCGACGCAATAGCACCCGGCAAGCGGCCGCTGTCTTCGATGGCGCCAACTTTGATCGAAAAGGACGGCCATATTGTGCTGGTGCTGGGCAGCCCGGGCGGTTCGCTGATCATCACTACAGTGCTCGAGACGCTGTCCGACATTATCGACTATGGCATGACACCGGAAGCGGCCGTCGCCGCACCGCGGCTGCATTACCAGGGCCAGCCCAGCATACTCTATTACGAGCGCGGCGGGCTGGCACCCGATACGATCGCTGAATTGGTCGATAGCGGCTATACGCTCGCCGCGCAAAAGCCTTGGGGTGCGGTCGAACTGATCGCCGTGGACCGAGATCGGCTGTTGGGGGTCAACGACCCCCGCCGGCCCGGGGGTGCTGCGATCGGCTATTAGTGTCCTCGTGCATCTGGCGTCGACCAGGGCCGTCGAGGTCAGGGCCCAACCGTCGGTTTGGTGCAATTTCAGTTCCTAGCGAAAATACTTTGAATCTACAGCAAAACCCGCGTTTAGATTGATTATCTGCATTTCCGGTTGTTCTCGTCCCTGTCCGACCGCGTTCACAGACCAACCCATCGAGCACTACCCTCACTGCCGCCTCCCTTCATGTTGATCCTGCCGACAGCCAATGCAGCACACAAATATGGCAATTTTGCAGTTGCGAAAATCGCATAAAGTGGGAAACCCCTAAAGCTGTTGCAGATGGACAAACTCGGCCGCCTACCGTCTTGGTCGCGACTGCATCCGACGAGGGAACTTGCGCGTCCGAAGGCGCTTCGTTATTGTCCTTAAGTAGGCCCCCGCTCCCCGCAAACGCTCCGGAGGCCCCCGATGAGGTGCCCCGATTGCGGCGCCGAAAGTCCGGCGGACAAAAAATTTTGCGGTGACTGCGGCGCACCGTTGACGGTGGCGTGCCCGTCGTGCGGTATGGTTAATCCCCGCGAGCGTCAATTGTGTGACGGGTGCGGCGCTTCACTCGTCACACCCCGTCTGCGCGAGGCGGCCGTCCCGGGACCCTTCCGACCCCGATCCCAAACCTCGGCCGCGACGGGCACGCTTCCCGGCGAAATGAAGCAAGTGACAGTGCTCTTTTGCGACATTGTCAACTCGACGCCGCTGGCCGAACGGCTCGGGGCCGAAGACATGCGCGATCTCGTCAATCGGTTTCTCG
>DASXMC010000049.1:0-2644 GCA_036495885.1 Allostellaceae bacterium
GTCAGGTCGAGCATACCTAATCCGATCGCTACCGCCAGCAGCCAGGCGTTCATTTCGCTCGCAATATGATCGAGCCGCCCCATCCGCTGTCTCATAACCAACCCTCAGCAATGCCGCGCCTAGCGCCCAAATATAAGATCATTTATGTTGCGTTGCAACATAAGCTCCGTTAATGATTGGACCGGATTAGTGCGGTCAATGCTGCAATGCACATAGCGCAACCCTGATCGCGCGGGCTATCCCGTTGAGTAAAGCATCATCGTCTCGCCGGTAGTGGGGCGACCGGCGGCGGGGCGCGCTGGAACATTTGATATTCCCACTTTGCTTCCGAAACAGCAGAAACGGCCGAGCCAGTTGCAAGATGGCCAGTTGCAACGTGGTATGGCCCACCCGGGCGCTGCCGGCGCGGGCGAGCCCCCTCTCTCGGCGCCGTGCCTCACGTGTCGGGGATGCCGAACGGGCGTCAACAGCTATTGACGGGCGAGCGATTGCCTCTATACTGCTTGCCCTTGCGAAGGGCGGGACTCACCCTTATTTTTGCTTTCTTTGAGGAGAAGCGCAGGTGGCGCGCATTGCTGGCGTCAATATCCCGAATCAAAAGCGGGTACCTATCGGGCTCACCTATATTCATGGTATCGGCCGGACGACGGCGATGCAGATCTGCACCCGCATCGGGATTCCGCTAGAACGGCGAGTGCACGAACTCACCGATGACGAAGTATTGCGGGTGCGCGAGGTCATCGACCGCGAGTACACGGTCGAGGGTGATCTGCGCCGATTGGTCGCGATGAACATCAAGCGGCTGATGGATCTCGGGTGTTATCGCGGCTTGCGTCATCGCAAAGGGCTGCCGGTGCGCGGCCAACGCACTCACACCAACGCCCGCACGCGCAAGGGCCCGGCCCGGCCGATCGCCGGAAAAAAGAAATAGGGCCGGCGCGTTTTTAAGGATCGCGCTATCAAGCAAGCATATCGGGGATTGAGCGATGGCTAGGTCGGCGGCGCCGGCGCCGCGTTTGCGGCGACGCGAACGCAAAAACATCACCTCAGGCACGGCGCATGTCAATGCGACGTTCAACAACACGATGATTACGATTACCGACGCCCAGGGGAACACGATCGCGTGGTCGTCGTCGGGCAGCCAGGGCTTTAAGGGCTCGCGGAAATCAACCCCGTACGCGGCGCAGGTTGCAGCCGAGGACGCCGGGCGAAAGGCCATGGAGCACGGCATGCGCACCCTCGACATCGAGGTGAAGGGTCCGGGGTCGGGTCGGGAATCGGCCTTGCGCGCCTTGCAGTCGGTAGGATTCGCTGTCACCTCGATCCGCGACGTGACGCCGATCCCGCATAATGGCTGCCGTCCGCCCAAGCGGCGCCGCGTGTGACGGCAAAATCGGCGCTGCTCTGGCGCAGTTCCTGATCGAGGCAATTTTTCGGCTGTCGTGCCGCGGGTAACGTCACGGCCGGCAGCCCAGCGATCGAGGCTCACTTGGTTATTCAAAGAAACTGGCAGACCCTGATCAAGCCAAAGGCGCTTTCGGTCGAACCCGGTGACGATCCCAAACGGGTCGCGACCGTCGTCGCCGAGCCGCTCGAGCGCGGTTTTGGTCTCACTCTCGGCAACGCGCTGCGCCGCGTACTGATGTCGTCGCTGCAGGGCGCCGCGGTGACGTCGATCCAGATCGAGGGCGTGCTGCACGAATTCTCGTCACTCCCGGGCGTGCTCGAGGATGTGACCGACATTGTGCTCAACGTCAAAGCCATCGATTTGCGGATGTATGGCGAGGGTCCCAAGCGCATGCGGCTGCGCGCCAGTGGACCGGGAGAAGTCCGCGCCGGTGCCATCGAGGCCGGTCATGATATCGACATCATGAACCCCGAGCTCGTTATCTGCACGCTGGATGCCGGGGCGCGGATGGTGATGGAGTTGACCGTCGAAAACGGCAAGGGCTATTTGCCGGGCACCCAGAACCGCGCGGAAGATGCGCCGATCGGGCTGATCCCGGTCGATGCCTTGTTCAGCCCGGTGCGCAAAGTCTCATACCGCGTCGAAAACACCCGCGTCGGTCAGGTCACCGATTATGATCGGCTGGCGATGCGGGTTGAAACCAATGGCGCCGTGACACCCGAAGATGCGGTGGCGCTCGCCGCGCGCATCCTGCAGGACCAGCTGCAGCTGTTCATTAATTTCGAGGAACCGCGCCATCCTTCCGACGATACGCGACCGAACGAACTGCCGTTCAACAAGAACCTGTTGCGCAAGGTCGACGAACTCGAATTGTCGGTGCGCTCGGCCAATTGCCTCAAGAACGACAACATCGTCTATATCGGCGATCTGGTCCAGAAATCCGAGGCCGAGATGCTGCGGACGCCGAACTTTGGGCGCAAATCCTTGAACGAGATCAAGGAGGTCCTGGCGCAAATGGGGCTTCATCTCGGCATGGAAATCCCGAATTGGCCGCCCGAGAACATCGAAGAATTGGCCAAGCGGTTAGACGAGCCCTATTGAGGATCCGATGCGCCACCGCCTCAGAGGACGCGGCTTCAATCGCCGCTCCGAGCATCGCAACGCGATGTTCGAAAATCTTGCCGCCGCACTCATCAAGCACGAGCAGATCACGACGACATTGCCAAAGGCCAAAGA
>DASXMC010000050.1:0-8517 GCA_036495885.1 Allostellaceae bacterium
GACGCTGTCTTGGGCGGCCGCACTGCTGGTGGTCGAACAGATTGCGGTGGGGCTCGCGATCGGGTTTGCCATGCAGCTGACATTGGCGGCGATGGCGTTTGCCGGCGATCTGATCGGCGTTCAGATGGGCTTTGGGTTTGCTGGCCTGATCGATATTCAAAGCCGGTTTGAAGTGCCCGTGATGTCCGATTTCTTTGGACTGGTCGGTTTGCTGTTGTTTTTCAGCCTCAACGGTCATTTGATCCTGCTCGGCGTTCTGGTCAAAAGCTTCGCAGTGGTTCCGGTTGGAGCACAATTCGGGATGGCGGCGCGAGGCTGGCATACGCTCGCCGGTGCTGGCGCCATGCTGTTTCAGATCGGCGTGTGGCTGGCCCTGCCGGTGGTCGCGATCCTGCTGTCGGCGCAGTTGGTAATGGCGCTGGTGTCTCGGGTGGCGCCGCAAATCAACCTGATGTCGATCGGGTTTACCGTCTTCATGTGGGTCGGCATCGCCGCCACGATCGCCTTGTTACCGTTCTTTGTGCCGGCGGTCGAGCACATGATCGATGCGGGCTGGCAGGTCGGCCGCGCGGTGATCATGGATTTTCGCCCGTGAGCGAGCACCGCAGCGACGAAAGCAAAACCGAGCAGCCAACCGAGCGGCGCCTTGCCAAAGCGCGCGAGGAAGGCATGGTGCCGCGCGCCCACGGCGTGGCGGCGGCGGCAGTTCTGCTGAGCGGCGCCGCCATCCTCAGCCTCGGCGGCGGCAAGCTCGTCGAACTCCTCAAGCTGACCTTGCGCCGCGGGTTGAGCTTTGAGGCGGACGGGCTCCAGGATCCGGCGGGGCTCGCAGCGACGCTGAGCTCCGTTGTGACCCCGGCAATCCTGGTCGTCGTGATCTTTCTGGCGGCGATGGCGGCGGTCGGGTTCGCCGCCGACATCCTGGTCGGCGGGTGGAGCTTTTCGGCGCACCCGCTCAAACTGGATTTGGGACGGCTAAACCCGTTGCGGGGATTGCAGCAGCTGGTGTCGCGGACTGCCCTCGTCGAGACGGTAAAATCAATGGCGAAACTCGCCCTTGTCGGCGCCATCTCGTTCCTTCTGGTGCGCAGTCGGGCTCCCGGATTTTTTGGCGTCGCGAGCGAGACGTGGCCGCGCGCGACCGGCGACGCAGCACTCCTGTGGGGCCGAATCTTCCTGATCTTGTCGGCGGTGCTCGCCGCGATTGCGGTCGTCGAGGTCCCCTATCAGGTCTGGTCCTACCGCGACCGGCTCAAGATGACGCGCCAGGAGGTAAAGGATGAATTTCGCGAGCTCGACGGCAACCCCCACACCAAGCGGCGCATAAAATTGATGCGGCGCAGGTTCGCGCGGATGCGGATGGCGGCCGAGGTGCCGAAAGCCGATGTCGTCGTAACCAACCCCGAGCATTACGCCGCGGCATTGCGCTACCAGGAAGGCAAGATGCGAGCCCCGCGGCTCGTCGCCAAAGGCACCGGTCTTGTTGCGCACCGCATCCGCGCGATCGCGGCGGAAAATCGGGTGCCAATCATCGAAGCGCCGCCCTTGGCGCGGGCGATCTGCCGATTTGTCGAGCTCGAAGACGAAATTCCGGCGGGTCTTTATCCGCCGGTCGCCGAAGTGTTGGCTTATGTCTATCGGCTTCGCGCCGCCGATGCTTCCGGCAAGCTGCGCCCGCCGGTGCCGCAAGACCGCCGGTTTGAGCCCCCTCCCGAGCTTGCTGCCCCGGACGCCCGCGATGGCTGACGCCAGCGCGGCCTTGAAACTTCGTACACCGGGAGATCGGCGGCACGCTGTGCCCGGTTTTCGGGGTTGGCGCCCGGGACTGGACGCCGGACCGCGGTCGCGCGATCAGGTGCTGTGCTCGCGCATGATGCGGGCGCGGCTGCGCTGCCAGTCGCGCGCCTTTTCGGCCTCGCGCTTGTCGGCCTTGCGTTTGCCGCGAGCGAGCCCGAGCGCCACTTTGGCGCGGCCCCGATCGTTGAAATAGATCGATAATGGCACGACCGTAACGCCCTCGCGCCGGATCGCACCCAAGAGACGGTCCATCTCCTTCCTGTGCAGCAACAGCTTCCGCGGCCGTCGCGGCTCGTGGTTGAAGTGAGCCGAACTCGCATATTCGGGGATGTTGGCGTTGACCAGGAATAATTCGCCGCCGCTTTCGTCCGCATAGGCTTCAGCGATGCTGGCCTGGCCCTTGCGCAGAACCTTGACCTCGGTGCCGTGCAGCACGATGCCGGCTTCGAGCGTGTCCTCGATTATATAATCATGGCGGGCGCGCCGGTTCTGCGCGACGTAACGGTCGGCGCTGCGCATCGCACCCGTCCCAACCTCAGTGCCACAAACCGGATCAGTTCAGGAGACCGGCGCCGCGCATCGCCTGCACCACCCGCTCTTGCGTCTCGGGCATGATCGCACACAGCGGCTGACGCACCGTGGGCTCGCATTTACCGAGCAGCGAGGCGGCGTATTTGACCGGCGCCGGGCTGGTCTCGGCGAACAACGCGTCGTGCAGCGGGATCAGCCGCTCGTTGATCCGGTGCACGGTTGCAACCTCACCACGCTGCCAAGCCTCGTGCATTTCGGCAAGCAGACGCGGCGCCACGTTCGCGGTAACCGAGATGCAGCCATCGCCGCCCTGCGCCAGATAGGCAACCGCAGTCGCGTCCTCTCCCGACATCATTGCGAAATCACCGCCGATATCGACCCGCATGCGCAATGGCCGAGCGAGATCGTTGGTCGCATCTTTGACGCCGACAATATTCGGCAATTTTGCGAGCCGCGCCATCGTCGCATTGGTCATATCGACCGACGAGCGTCCCGGAATATTGTAGATCACGATCGGGATATCGATGGCGTCATGGATCGCCCGGAAATGCTGATAGAGCCCTTCCTGCGTGGGCTTGTTGTAATAGGGGCAGACGATCAGCGCTGCGGTCGCTCCGGCTTCTTTGGCAATTCGCGTCAGCTCGATCGTGTGGGCGGTTGAATTGGAGCCGGTCCCGGCGATGACGGGCACCCGGCCGTTGGCGACTTCGGCGCAGAGGGCGATTACCCGCTCCTGCTCTTCGTGGCTCAATGTCGGCGCTTCACCGGTCGTTCCGGTCGGGACGAGGCCGTGCGTTCCCTGCTCGACCTGCCAATCGACAAAATCCTGAAACTTGCTCTCGTCGATGCCGCCGTTGCGAAAAGGGGTGATCAACGCGACGAAGGATCCTTTGAACATCGCTTCCTCCCGGATGGCAGCCGCACGGCAGACGATAGTCCCGGACGCGGCCGCCTTCAACCGCGCGGGATAACATCTCTCAGGGACAGAAATCGCTTACCGGCCCCCTACCCCCGCTTCGCGGGGGAAAGGGTGGGACACTTCACTCCTGCCAATTCGGTTATCCGCGCGTTTCGAGCGTGCCCGCGGAGGCGCCGATGGATTTAAAGTTGGCGCCGACCGCCTCACCGACCGAGCGCAAACCGTCGCGCGCCAACAAATCGGCGAGCCCCGTCTTGATACGGCCAATCAGCGCCGGCCCATCGAACGCCAGCGCGGTATAGGCCTGAACAAGACTCGCGCCGGAACGGATCTTTGCATACGCATCGGCGGCGCTGGCAACCCCGCCGACGCCGATCAACGGCAGCTTGCCTTGCGTCAGCCTGTACATATCAGCGAGAAGTGCGGTCGATGCGGCAAACAACGGCTTGCCACTAAGGCCACCGGCTTCGCCAGCATGGCGGCTGCGCAGACCGGGAGGGCGCGCAGTCGTCGTGTTCGAAACGATCAGCCCTTCGATCCCCGTCCCCAGCGCTACCTCGGCAATGTCCCTGCACTCCTCTGACGTCAGGTCCGGGGCGATCTTGAGCAGCATTGGCGCGGTCCCGGCCGCCTCGTTGCGGGCTTCGATCAGCTGACGCAACAGCGCCTCGAGTGTCGAGCGCGCCTGGAGATCGCGCAAACCCGGCGTGTTTGGCGAAGAGACGTTGACGACCAGATAATCGGCGAACGGTGCCGCGCGCCGAATACCCTCGCGGTAATCCTCCACCGCGTCGCGGCTGTCGCGATTTACCCCGAGGTTGACGCCGACGATGCCGCGGCGCGCGCGCCGTGCGAGGTGCCGCGTGACCATGTCGAGCCCCCCGCTGTTGAACCCCAACCGATTGATTGCCGCCAGATCCTCGTCGAGGCGGAAGAGGCGCGGCTTGGGATTGCCGGGTTGAGGGCGCGGCGTCACGGTCCCGATTTCGACAAAGCCAAAGCCGAGGCCGAGCATTGCATCGGGTATAAGGGCATCCTTGTCGCAGCCGGCGGCAAGCCCGAGCGGGTTTGGGAACTCGCGGCCCCAGAGGCGCTGCCGCAGGATCGGGTTGTCCGTCGGCCCCGCGACATCGCGAAAACCGAGCCGGCCCAGCCGCCAGCGCAGGACGTGGAGGGCGAGAGCGCTGGCGGTCTCGGCGGACAGCCGAAACAGCAACGGCCGGATGATCGGATAAAGATCGGGCATCGCCTTAGCACGACACAGTAACAGCGGGGCGGCAAAACACCAGCTGTGCTAGACCCGAAGATCATGTCGCATACCACTCGCCAACCCGCAAACGCGCCGTCTTCGGTGCTGATGCCGCAGGCGCCGGTTTTGGTCGCCGGTTATCGCGAGGTCGTGTGGCTGAGTGCCGAAGGCGAAATCGAAGCGCTGTCGGCTGCCGATGCCGCCCGCCGGGTGCAGATCGATCCGCCAATATTATGCCATGCGGTGGCGACCGCGCGCCGCCTCGATTCGCCCGATTTCGCGGCCTTCGACGTGCTTGAGCTGTTTGCGTTCGTCTATCCGGCGCGGTTTTGCGTGCCCACAGCGCGCGGTCTCGCCGAAACGCTCGGTCTGCCGCCGCCGCGCGATGCGAGCGAGGCGTGTGTGACCTTGGCGGCGGCGCCGCAGACACTCCTCGAAGCGCTCGGGGCGGAGACCGACCCCGAAATCCGCGCGATCGCCGAGACCATGGATCGCAGCGGCTGGCTGTGGGCGCCGGCGGTATTGGCGGCGCTGCCGCGCGCCGATCCTTCTCCACGACGGCACAGGGCCGGCCTGCGGGTGTGGAGCAGGCTTTCCGAATGGGCGGAGGCACCGCCGCCCCCGACACCCGGCAACGAATCGGTTTCGGCCGCCGAGGCGCGTTCGCGGCTCGCGCAACTGGTGGGAAGCGAGGCTGAGCCCCGCCCGCAGCAATCCGATTACGCCGCTGCTGTTGCTGCCGCCTTTGCCCCGCGCGAGATGCCCGGGCATCCGCACGCAGTGCTCGCCGAAGCGGGAACCGGGGTCGGCAAAACCCTCGGCTACATTGCCGCTGCGAGCCTATGGGCGGAAAAAAACCGCGGATCGGTGTGGATTTCGACCTTCACCCGAAACCTGCAGACCCAGATCGCCAGCGAACTCGACCGGCTCCACCCCGATCCTGCGGTCAAGCGCCGGCGCGTTGTCGTGCGCAAGGGCCGCGAGAATTTCCTGTGCCTGTTGAATTACGAGGAGGCCGCTGCCGCCGCCACAACCCGCCCGGGGCGCGCCGCCGCCCAGCTCGGGCTGGTCGCGCGCTGGCTCGGCGCCACCGAAGCGGGCGATCTCGTCGCCGGCGATTTCCCCGGTTGGCTCGCCGAGTTGATCGGCCGCGGGCGGGTCAACGGATTGGCCGACCGCCGCGGCGAATGCGTTCATTCCGCTTGCCCGCATTTTCGCCGCTGCTTTGTCGAGAAGAATATTCGCCGCGCTCGCAACGCCCGCATTGTCGTCGCCAATCATGCTCTGGTGATGGCGCAGGCGGCATTGGGCGGGCTCGACGACGCCACCGTGCCGACCCGGTATATATTCGACGAGGGGCATCATCTGCTGGAGGCGGCCGACAGCGCTTTTTCGATCCGGCTGTCGGGCCGAGAGGGGCGCGAGCTGCGCCGCTGGATTGTCGGCGCCGAAGGGTCGGGCGGGTCACGCGCCCGCGGATTGCGGCGCCGCATCGGCGATCTCGTTGAGAGCAGCGACGACGGGGTGCGGGCACTGGTCGACGTCCTCGGTGCCGCGCGCATCTTGCCGGCGGATGGCTGGGCGCAGCGGGTCGCCGACGGCCG
Source organism: Allostellaceae bacterium (assembly GCA_036495885.1). Classification (GTDB taxonomy): domain Bacteria; phylum Pseudomonadota; class Alphaproteobacteria; order ATCC43930; family CGMCC-115725; genus AP-15. The sequence continues at coordinate 6,101 of DASXMC010000050.1, forward strand.
CGGCCGGCAGATATTCGAGAGTTTTCTCGCGCTGGTGCGCCAGCAGGTGCTGGCGCGCGCCGCCCTCACCGACGCCGGCCATGGACTGCAGGCCGAGGCGCGTCCGCTGGTAGCGGGGTTGGTCGAGTTGGCCCTGGCCTTGGCGGAGGGGCTCGACCGGCTCGCTGCCGCCCTCCAGCGGCTCACGACGGTGCTGCGCGCGCCGCTCGAAGATCCAGAACATCCTCCCGATCCAGGGCTTCGCCAGCGGCTCGACGCCGTAATCCGCGGTCTCGAGCGACGCGCGAACCAGCAGGTTGCCGCCTGGAGCCGGCTGTTGTGCGAGCTTGCCGAGCCGGCCCGGCCCGAAACCATCGAGTGGTTCTCACTCGACCGCATCGACGGGCTCGAAAGCGATGTCGCGGTTACCCGCAGCTGGGTCGATCCGGGCATCCCGTTTGCCGAGTGGGTTGCAGGGCCGGCGCACGGTCTTGTCGTGACCTCGGCCACACTCACCGACGGCAAGCCCGACCCCGAGCTTGCCTGGCGCAGCGCCGAGGCCGCAACCGGGCTGCGCCACTTGCCGGCGCGCCCGGCGGCGGTGCGCATCGCCTCGCCGTTTGATTATGCCGCCCAGACCCGGGCGTTCATCGTAACCGACGTTCCGCGCGACGATATCGGTCAGGTGGCGGCCGCCTATGCGGCACTGTTCGTTGCCGCCGGCGGCGGCGCGCTCGGCCTGTTTACGGCGATTGCGCGGCTGCGTCTGGTGCATGCGCGGATCGCCGCCGCGCTCGAAGCGCGCGGCCTGTTGCTGCTGGCGCAGCATGTTGAGGCGGTGTCGACCGCGACCCTGGTCGATATTTTTCGCGCCGAGGAAGATTCCTGCCTGCTCGGGACCGACGCCATCCGCGACGGCGTCGATGTGCCCGGCCGCTCGCTACGTTTGATTGTGTTCGATCGGGTGCCGTGGCCGCGTCCCGACATTTTGCACCGAGCCCGCCGGTCGGTTTTTGGTGGGGCGCAATATTCCGACGAAGCGGCACGGCTGCGGCTGCGCCAGGCTTACGGGCGGTTGATCCGCCGCGGCGGCGATCGCGGGGTTTTCGTGGTGCTCGACCGCGCCTTGCCTTCGCGCCTCTTGTCCGCGTTTCCCGAGGGGGTCGCTGTCGCTCGCATGTCCTTGGCCGAGGCGGGAGCCGAAACGGCGCTGTTTCTCGGGCAGGTTCTCGGAAGGCGGGATCAGCCTTGACAGGTGCGGGGCGGCTTTGGTCTTTAAAAGGGCTCCTCAGAAAAAGGTTGATCATGCACGACCACCACCGCGCGCTGATCTACACGATGGTCATCGTGTCGGCGGCCGACCGCAATCTGCCCGATTCCGAGCTTCACGCATTTGTCGAGATTGTCGGCCATCTGCCGATCTTCGAGGACTTCGACAAAGACCAGCTCCCGGGTCTCTTCAATGACTGTGCCGAGCTGATGAGTCGGGAGAACGGGCTCGAGGAGACGCTCAAGGCGATAAAAGCCGGATTGCCGCCGAAACTGCGCGAGACCGCCTACGCCATCGCCTGCGATCTCATTGCCACCGGTGGCGAGATGAGCCAGGAGGAGCTGCGCATACTCGAATTGCTGCGCCATCGTCTGAAGGTCGAGCGGTTGACCGCGGCGGCGATCGAGCGCGGCGCCCGCGCCCGCTTCCAGAAGCTGTAGCCGACCTTCTGCGGCAATCGCCTCTGCTGCACGGCGGCAGAGCGAGAGCCGTAAGGTCAGCGTCGTCTCCAAGCGCTATTACGAGAATCGGGTTCGCCGAAGAGCGTGGAGCGTTCGCCCCTCGCGCGTTGCTGCCAGAATGCGCTAGCCTCGTGGCGGTTCTGTCGGGAGGACAAGATGAGCGCGTTGGCGGAGTATGAAAACAAATATCAAAGCGCCCGATTGGAGCGGCGCGACGGCATTTTGCAGGTAATGCTCCACACCGAGGGACAATCGCTGCGCTGGGGGTTTCTGCCGCACGGCGAACTGCCCGAACTGTTTCACGACATCGGCGCTGATCGCGACAACCGGGTGGTGATCCTGACCGGCTGCGGGGCCGAGTTTTCCGGCCCGCGCGCCACCCCCGGCACGTCGTCATTTCCTGCGCGGCCGTCGATCGACCGCATCGACCGCATTCATTGGGAGGGCCGGCACCTGTTGATGAACCTGCTCAACATCGAGGTCCCGGTCATCAGCGCGATCAACGGCCCGGCCTGGCGCCACTCCGAGATCCCGCTCTTATGCGATATCGTGCTCGCTGCTGAGACCGTCCAGTTTCAGGATTCGGCGCATTTCATGTCCGAGGTGGTCCCGGGAGACGGGATGCACATCGTCTATCCGTTGCTGCTCGGCATCAACCGCGGCCGCTACTTTCTGATGACCGGTCAGACCCTGGACGCCGTCGAAGC
>DASXMC010000051.1:0-5174 GCA_036495885.1 Allostellaceae bacterium
CTCTCCATAATTAAGCGTTAGGGATCGCTTGGAACTGCCTCAAAGTAGGATCCCCTTTTTCCTTTACAATTCCTATCATGAGTCGTAATTATAACGATCTTTCCTGCCATGGCACTCACAAGTAGTTATCTTGAATTGTAATTTCCATTTAGGTCTCCTGCGCGTCGAGCGGCGGTGCTCCTCGCGATGGAAAAACATTCGCCGGCCCGTTCTACTGCGCGATTTCTGAAGCGAACAATCGTGTTGCCATTGTAAAACATCGCGGGGAGGCAGCTGCCCCTTAGGCGAGAGAGCCCGTCTTCGGTCGGATCTAGGTTGGCTTAGCGGCAACCGCTTAAGCGCGAAGCTGGCGGTGACACGGGCACCCGGGGCGCGGCATGCTTCGGTTCGCTTTGTCAGCGGCGCCTTGGACCGCGTCGAAAGCCGTGCCGCCTTTCTTGACTTGGCGCGGCGCACAAACCTGCCGATGCTCGCCATCTACCGCGATCAGGACACCGCCAAGATCGCGGGCCGAGAAGGAGGCTTTGGCGGCGGTGCCGGGTGTCGAACTTAAATTGCTTCCGCATGGAAAGCTGGTGATCCATGAAGAGTTTCCGGAGGCGGTGGCAGCCGAGATCAGGTCGTTCCTGATCCTATGATGACCGGACGACTTGATCGGAGAGTATCGAGAAGGGCTTTTGCCGTTTCGAGGTCTGCCGTGGCGAACCCCTCGGTGAACCGGTCGAAGACCGGCTGGAGGAGCGCCAACGCATCAGGAGGATGCCCCTGATCTCGCAGCAGCCGGGCAAGGCTCGTGGCGGCGCGCAATTCCCAGGACAGGGCGCCTTGCCGGCGCGCCCAGTCGAGCGCTTGCCGGAAGTGATCCTCGGCCACCGCCGCGGCGTTTTGCGTGCCCTGCAACAGAAGCAGCTCGCCCTTGATGCGCAGCAACTCGGCAAATGCCCAGCGTTCTTCGGTGCGTTCGGAGTGGTCGATCGCTTCCTCGACCAGGACCAACCCATCGCCGATCTGCCCGGCACGGCCCAAGGCCTCTCCCGCTACCATCGCATCGCGGAATGTACGGAATGTAGTCAACCGCCAGGCCACCCTGCCCTCGCCGAATTCGTCGTAGCCGTCGCGTAGCAGCCGTAATCCGGCATCGAGGTCGCCGCGTTTGATGAGCAGCACTCCCCAATGGCTGCGGCCCAAGGCGCCCCAGAGCGGCAACGAATGCCTTGTCGACTGGTCGAGGAGCATCTTCAGGTAAGATTCCGCCGCGGCCAGATCGCCGACCAACAGCGCGATCGGGCATGCCACCCGGGTCAAGGCGTAACACAGCGAGAGTACATGATTGGCGGCGCGAGCTTCCTCAACGCTGTTTTCGGCGGCGCGTATCGCCTGATCTGGAAGTCCTTGTAGCCACAGAATCCAGGCAAGAAAGACGCGCGCCGCCACGGGCGGGCGGAACTGAAAGCGAAGGAGGGGCGACGTGTAGTCGGGACTGACATACTCAGCGAGCACCCGTTCGAGATGGCGCCGCGCGCTGAAGTGGTCGCCGAGGTAATGCTGCGCGATAGCGATCATGCGCTCGCCGACCAATTGATAGTTCCGGTCGGGTCTCTTCGCCGCCAAGGCATAAAACCTTTGCGCCAGTTCCAGCGCCATGCGATGCCGGCTGCTCGCGCCGTGAATGAACCACAGACCCCAGAGCGACACCAGCCGGTATTCGGCATCGTCAAGGCTCTCGGCAATCTCGAGGGCCCTTGTCCAGGCTGCGTCAGCCCCGGGATCGGCATCTTTAGTATACATCAGCAACGCGCCCAGGGCGGCGCGGAGCTTCATCTCTCGGCGCGCGTCCGGGTTCGTTCCCACTTCCATAGCGGCGAGCGCCAGATCGACGCGGCTGCGGCACTCGTCCAACAGCGACAGGTGCGTCCATAGGGGCACCGCAGCGGCGGTCAGCGCCACACCGATCGAGGCATCGTCGTCCGACGAGAAGGCCCAGTCGAGCGCCGCGCGAAGGTCGTCGATTTGTAGCCCGTAATCGACCGGCCACTCGGCCGAGGATCGCGTCTCCAATTCGGCTTCGGTCTGCTCGAATAGATCCCGGAAATATTCGGCGTGGCGCCGCGCCAGCTGTTCGCGCTCGCCGGCCTCGCCGAGCTTTTCGAGCGCGTAGGCCCGGGTCGTATCGAGCAAGCGGTAACGCGTAACGGTGGCGTCCGCCTCCGCGGCGACGAGCGATTTCGCAAGTAGATTTGAGAGGCCATCGACGACTTCCGACGGCGTGAGCTCGCCGCTCGCCATGACCGCACTGGCTGCTTCAAGGCTGAAGGCGCCGGCGAAGACCCCAGCCGGCGCAGAACCACGCGCTCGGGCTCGCTCAGCAGCTCGTAGCTCCAATCGAGCGTCGCCCGCAAGGTCTGGTGCCGCGGCACTGCCGTCCGTCGGCCGCCGGTCAACAGCCGGAAGCGATCGCCGAGCCGGGCGGCAAGCGCCTCGATACCAAGTGTTGCGGCGCGCGCGGCCGCCAGCTCGACCGCCAATGGGATGCCATCGAGCTGCCGGCAGATCGCCCCGATCATCGCCGCTCCGCGTCGGTCCGGCCCAAAATGCAGGTCCGCCGCCCGCACCCGCTCGATGAACAGCCGGACGGCGCCGTACTGCCGAGGGTCGTCACCGGCCTCCGCATCCTCCGCCGGGACATCGAGCGGCGGCACCGGGTAGGCCCACTCCCCCTCCGCCCGAAGCGGCTCGCGACTGGTGGCGATGATTTGCGCCGCCGAGCCGGATCGCAGCACGGCCTCGGCCATACCCGCGGCGGCGTCGATCACGTGCTCGCAGGTGTCGAGCACCAGCAACAGCCGCCGGTCGGCGAGCGCCTGCGCCACGCGTTGTGCCGAAGCCTCGCCGCCGCCAAGCTCCAGCCCGACAGCGATGGCAACCGCGGCGGGAACCAGGGCAGGATCGGAGAACGGCGAGAACTCGGCCAGCCACACGCCGTCAGTAAAGTGCGGCAGTATCTGGCGCGCGGCCGCAAGGGCGAGTCTCGTCTTGCCGATGCCGCCAGCCCCGGTCAGCGTGACGAGCCGATGGGCGCCAATCAAGCTCACGACCTCCGCGACCTCAGCATCACGGCCGATCAATTCAGAAACCGGCTGAGGCAAGTTCGTCGGCGGCAGCGCCGCTGCGGACGGCCGCGCCGCCATTCCCGCGCCGGCGCGCTCGTTTGGGCTCCCTGACGTCACGCGGATCTCGCCGGTAAACTGATAGCCTCGTCCGGAAACCGTGCGGATCAGATCCCGATCCGCGCCGAAAGCAGCGCGCAACGCCCAGATCTGGGAATGGAGATTACTCTCCTCGACGACTTGGGCGGACCACACGCGTGCCATCAGCGCGTCCTTGCCGACGACCTCGCCGCGCGCCTCGATCAGCGCCATCAGCACGTCGAAGGCGCGCCGGCGGAGCTTGATCGGCTGGCCGTCAACGAGCAGCTCTCGGCGGTGTGGCACCACGCGGAAACGTCCGAACGAGACACCCGCCGGTGTTTCGGAGGCGCAGGCCATCGCTCACTATAGCCGGTCGCCTCAGGAAATTTTAGGTTTTTCCGGGAGAGACCAGCGCACAACGCGCCGGCCGGCGGGCGGATAGAATTTTGGAGGTTTTTCTAGACGGGCCCCCAGGACTTTTCAGGTGTTGCTCCTCTACCTTTGGGGCGTCCCGTCATGGACGCTGACGTAGAGGGAGGAAGCGCGATGGTCCACAGAGATGGCCAGTGTGGCAACCTGGCCGAGGAGTATATCAAACACGCGGTGATTGCGGCCTATACGAATGCGGCGAAGGGCTCCGAAGATATGTGGCGCAGCGCGTTTGACGCGGCGTTGCGCGTTTATCGAGAGCTTCATCCCGGCATTTCCGAAGGCCGCGCTCGCCACCAAGTTGCGCGGATAATTTGCTTTGCGGAAAGCTAACGGCCAGAGTGAAGCACGCCCGATGCCCTGTCCTCGAAAAGGGTGGGCCGCGGCCGCCGCAACGGGAATGGTTGACATGGGCGGCAGTCGAAACCGGCACCGAAAAGCCGGGCATTTGCCGCGCTGTTGCAACCTGCTTCGACGGGCTCGGGCTGTTCATCGTCAAGCGCGCTGCGCAATTCCTGGGACACCGCGTTGAACCCATGTGATGAACAATGGATTTCCGATGCACAATTTCGGGACGACCACCACCGGTCAAGCAACGGGGAGGATGGGATGGACTTTCACAGCAGAAATCCCGGATTGCCAAGCACTGGAGAAGCGGTCGAGAAGGCCGGACTTGCCGAGGCTGACGCGCGGTGCATCCGAGGCACTCGCCGATCCGATTGTTCAAGCCCTGATGGCGGCCGACGGCCTCGACCCCCGAGATGTTGAGGCGTTCTTGCGCCGTGCCGCTGCCCGGGTCGCCGACTGGAGAGCGACCGCCGCTCAATCCGCGTAGAGGCAAGGGAAATTGGGTTGTGATGGAGGGTGAAGCGGGCCGATTGCCCTAACGCCAGCGACAAAACGTGTCGCGCCCGAGATCGACGATCGGTCGTTTGCCGATCATCCGAGTGCCGGCGGCGATAGGGACTGGACAACAACGCCGCGGTTTACGCAGGCGGCTTCATCGTCGGGACGAGCTGCTCGAACGGGCTGGTGATCTCGCCGAGCGCCTTGAGGCCGACACGGGTGTAGAGCGCGGTCGTATAGAGCTTCTTATGGCCGAGCGGCCACGCGCCATAATGCGTACGTTCTATGTCACTGAAACATAAAGATCTGTTGGGTGGGATCCGATGTTAGCGAGCGCCGCGAGGGCTTCTGTTCGCGATACGCAGCCATGTCCTCCACCTTGATTACCCATGGCGCGCCCCTGCAAAGCTGGTGCCCTTTAATTATGCCGCGCCGAACCATGCGCAGCGCCGTCATCACGCTCACATCCATGATTTGCGCCGCCGCTTTCAGGGTTATCTCGCCCCGCTCGGCCCACTCGCTATCGCGATAGACGGCAATGCCGTGGTGATTGCGGAACGAGCAGACCCGCGCCTTGGTCCAGCCGTTGCCGCGCCCGGTCGGTTTTCCGGCGCGATTGAGGAGCCGCGCGATCTGTTGGTCGGGCATCAGGCGCGCCAGCTCGCGGATCAGCGACAATGTGTCTTCGGGCACTGTCCAGCGATGCTTGCC
>DASXMC010000052.1:0-8040 GCA_036495885.1 Allostellaceae bacterium
CGGCGGTCAGTATCGACTGGCGGTAAGAGCGCAGATCGAGCACTTGCCGGTAAAAATCCAATCCGGTATCGGGTAACGATCCAATCGCGACCTCTGGCACTTCGATTCTTCTCACTTGCGAAATTTTCTCGTTTCGGCATACTAACGGGAAATGTGTTGATGCCAAACCGACCAACGAGCCGCGGCATGGTTGTAGCAGCACTGATGGCTGCGGTTATGGTTCTACGCCCGGCGTTGGCCGCGAGCGCGGTGGAAGGTGCGGAACAGATCCGTGCGGCGGTCGTGGCGGCAGTCGAGCCACGTCTTGCCGTCTACAAAGACGCGACGCCCGACGTCACGGTCGGCGCCATCGATCCGCGATTACGGCTGCCGGCCTGCGCGGCGCCGGATGTCACATTGCCTCCGGTCAATGCCGCGATCATGACGGCGAAGGTTGATTGCCACGCGCCCTCCTGGACCATTTATGTCCCGGTGAGGTTGCATGCCTGGATCGATGCCGTCGTCGCGGCGGCTAATTTGTCACCCAACATCAGGCTCGACGCGGGCGATCTGACCCGCGGCCGGGTGGATATGTTCGCCAGTAACGGCAGCTTTTTGACGGATATGAAAGAGGTCGAAGGCAAGATATTGCGCGTCGGACTGGTTGCCGGATCGCCGGTGTTGTCGCCCTTTCTCGAATACCCTGTCATGGTGCATCGCGGACAAAAGGTGCTGCTGACGCTGACTGCCAGCACGATGACGATCAAAGCTCCCGCACTTGCCCTCGAAGATGGACGCATCGGCGACAGCATTGAGATCGAAACCCGGAAAGCCAGAAAACAATGCGGGCGACGGTCCTCAGCGACGGCGGCGTCGAGGTAAAATTCTAGGCTTGGGCACGGATGCAGGCTGGAGGGGATGAGTGTTGAATTCAGCTGAGCCACTGGCGGAGCTGCTCGCCGCGCTGCGTCGTCTATTGGAGGAGGAGCGGAGCGTACTGCTGTCGGGTCGCCCCGAGCGGCTTGCCGGCGTGGTCGAACGCAAGCTCAGGCTTGCAGAGACGATTGAGCATGAGTGGAAGACGCCGCAAGCGGCGCCCTATCGCGAGGAGATCTTATGGCTCGCAGGCTACAATCGCGGCAATTCAGTCATCTGCTCGGCTGTGCTGCGCCAGCTGACGCGCACATTGGATGCGCTGCGCCGGCGCGAGCTGCACCGCTCCTACTGCCCCGACGGCGCCGAGGCCAGCCGATCGGCGCAACATCCGCTAGGCGTGGCCTAGGAGCCGCAATTTCCGCCTGAGAACGGAACGCCCCGTCTCTGGCTGGCGCACGCATCGATCGAGCGCGATCGCCGGCCAAGGCAGCCGCCCTAGTCGCCTTCGCCGATCGCCGCGGACCATGGCGACATAACGTCGGAAATGCCGTGATTGAGACCGTCGGCGTCGCGCAACACCAAGTTGGGGCAGGCGAAGCGGATCGGGAACACCCGGTGCTCGACCAACCTGGCGCCGGGTTTGGCCAACAGCGGCTTGGCGATTTGGGGCGGCATGCGGCGGTCGACCGCGAAACCGTCGCTGCCGTTGACGTCGACGCGCGGGTGATGCGCCGCACTCGCGGGGTCCATGCCGAAATCGACGACAAAGCTCGCCATTTGTAAGACCGCGGCGAGGATCCGACGGCCGCCCGCGGCGCCGATCCCGAACCACGGCCTGCCGTCGCGCATTGCGACGACCGGGCACATATTGGTCAATGCGCGCTTGCCCGGGGCGATCGAGTTCGGCCGGCCGGGCCGGGGGTCGAACCACATCATCCCGTTGTTCATCAGGATACCGCTGCCGGGCAGCACATAACGGCTGCCAAAGGTCGACAACAAAGACGTGGTCAATGCCGCGATCGTACCCTCGCGGTCGATTGCGCTGATGTGGGTGGTCGAGGTCGAGACGGAGAACTCGACATCACCGGCACGCTCAAGCCGGTCGACATAGGCCGTGCGCAATGCCTCTATTAATGCTTCGAAATAAGCGGCATCCGGAGCGGCGGCAAACCGGCGGCTGTTCAGCCGTTCGATCACAGATGCGAGGGTCGGCCCGGCGGTCATTCCCGGCGCTGCCTGCAAAACCGCGTCGCGATAGGAGATTGCAAGCGCCGGCATCACGCGTGCGCGGCATTGTGCGAGGTCTTCCGCCGACAGGAAACCGCCGGCCGCACGCACATCGGCGGCGATCGAACGCCCGATGTCGCCCCTATAAAAATCGTCGGGGCCGGCAGCGGCGAGGTGTTCCAAAGTGTCGGCGAGGCGACCGAGCGGCAAATTCATCGTCTCGCGCTCGGGTGGGCAGACCGGCGGCAGGGCGTCAGGCAGCCACACTCTGCGGCTCTCGTCATAAAGCCGCAATCCCGCGGCGGCGGCCGCGACTTTGATCGTCGTGAACCAGTCGACCGGCAGCCCCGCGCGCGCCAACCCTATGGCGGGTGCGACAAGGTCGCGCCACGGCATGCGGCCAAAGCGCTCGACTGCCGCGGCATAGCCGCGAACCGCAGCCGGGATGGCAAAGGCGAGCGGTCCGTGAATGTTGCGGTCGCCTTCGACCTGAGGCCAGGTGAAAAGTTCCGTTTTGGTGGCGCCGGTTAGCGGAAACGCCGCGGGGTCGAGAGCTGCGGGCGCTACCGGGCCGAAATCGACCGCCTCGGCATTTCCGGCCCCGGCGCGATGCACGACCATAAACCCGATGCCGCCGAGCCCGCTGTTCCACGGCTCGAGTGCGGCCAGCGCCAACGCGGCGGCAACCGCGGCATCGACCGCGGTGCCGCCCGCTTTCAGGATATCGGCGCCGACGGCAGCCGCGGTGCGGCTTTGCGAAACGACGATGCCGCCGCTTGAGGCGACACCGGGCTTGCGGATCTCCCAGTTCTGGGTCAGGTGCATTGCCACCGACCGGCCGTTCGCCCCTGCTACTCGACCGTGATCGAATCGACGCGGCTGGGGTAGAACGCATAATGGTCGGCGATGCCGGTGACCTCGTCGTAAGGGGTCGGATATCCCCACACGGCATTTTCGGAGCGCCGCACGCCGCCGCCTTGCGGCACTTCGATCGTCCAATACGACGCTTCACCCTTGTACGGGCAGCGGCTGTGATGGTCCGTCCGATGCAGCAAAGCGATCCGCACATCCCTTTCGGGAACATAATGAACCGGATCATGGCCGGTCTCTTCGACGCGAAGCGCCGAGGTGCTGTCGGCAATCGTCGTTCCACCCAAGACGACTCGCACGCGTCGGTCCTCCGGTAGGAGATCGACGCGGTGATCGGGGCTGCTCTTAAATCCGGGTGCCGGGTTAGCCATCTCGTGTCCTCCCGTTTTGGTCACTTTGCCGGGGCGGCATAAGCCTCGAATGAGGCAATGCAGCTGGCGCGCAGTTGCGAATCTTCGATCGGTCCGCATTCGATCTTCTCTCGCTGTCGGCGAAAGCCCGGGTTGCTGCGCAGCAGTGCGGAATACTGCTTGCTCTCTCTGACATTAGCCGCTGCCGCGGGATCGTTTTGCGGCATCGGCGCCTGTGGCTGAGCCTGCGCGCTCGCGGCGGCGGTGATCATGAGGGCGGCCACGGCCGCGGCCTGAAAACTTCGCATTGCTTGCTCCTCCTCTCGTTGTCAATCCGCCATCGTCAGCCCGCCGCTGACGCTTAATACCTGGCCGGTAATGTAGTTCGCCCGGTCGCTGAGGAAAAACAAGACCGCATCGGCAATTTCACTCGGTTGGGCAATGCGCCGGAGCGGGATTGCGCGGGTCAGCGCCTCCTTGATCCGCTGCGGCTGGCGCTGCAGCAGCGGGGTGTCGGTCAAACCCGGGCACACGCAAATTCACGTTGATCGGTATCGCGATCGCGCCTTTACCGAGCCTTCTTCGTATGTTCGACGCGGGCAGCCGGAAGTGTCAAGCAGCACCAAGCGCTGCGGTCGCAGATCGCTCGATGGCGCCTCTCGCCTCCAGCCTGTCGAGGATCTCCCAGGCGAGCCTGTGGGCTGGCAAGTCAAGCCGGAGCGGACGGGAAACGGCACTGTCGACCAGCACATAGTCGCTCGCCCAATCCTCAAAGCCGAGGTGATCAAAAGCGAGCGGCAGGCTGGGCAGGTGGTCGCCATAGAACCCGAGCAGGGCGTCGTGTCGATCCGGGCGGAGCTCGTCGAGCAGGATGCCGAGCATCTCGTCCGAGCGGGCGAGCCCGGTAAGATAGCGCAGCAGCGCCTCGGCTTCGGCAAAATCCGCAGGGTCAAACAGCCGGCGCAACGCCGGATCGATCCCGCGCCCGTTGTCGGACCACGGACCGTGATTGCCCATCGTCACAACGAAAATGAAGGTGCGCGGCCCTTCGGCGTCGAGAACACTGATCACCTGTCGTGCGAGATCGGGATCCGACAGATATGGCGGCCGGCGCGCCCCGCCGAGGGTCTCGCGGCCGAGAAAGGCGTCGAAGCCGAGCGCCGGGATAGTTACGTCGCGGCGGAAGAAGCGCCGGTCGAAGGGATGCAAGCACACGGTGCGGTAACCCTCGGCGCGCAGGTGCGAGGCGAGAGAAACGATCGGTACCCGACCAAACGCGTGATAGGGGTTGAACCGGTCGTACCCGAGCCGTTCTTCGGGGATCCCGGTCAGCACCGCAAATTCGGCGCGCATCGTGTTCGCACCCCAGGCCGCGATGCCCATCCGACCCCAAGTGGCCCCGCGCCGGACACAGGCGTCAAAACTCGGCAGCAGGTCCTTTGGGACCTGCGGCGAGATCCGTCGCGCGTCAAAGAAAGATTCGCACTGTACGAGAACGACGGGCGTCGTTGCCACGCTGTTTCTAAAGACTGGCGCCGGCAAAGGCCGAAATGGGGCGCGGCGCCGGGCGCGCTCGGCGCGGGCGATCAGACCATAGACGAGCAGCAGGCCGAACGGCCCGAACCGGACCGTGTCGGCGAGCGGCTCGCCGCTGGGCCGCAGACACCGCAGGCCGGCGGCGGCCAAGCTCAGCATCGGCTCACGTGATAAGGCCCATCCGACGCCGACCACAGTCGTCATCGAGACCAGGATCAGCCCCGGTTGTAGAGCCCACAGCGCCGGAGTGAACACGAAGAGCCCGGTGCTGAACCCGATCGCCGCAAGTGCCCCGCCGATGACGGTCGCCGGTCCGGCAAACGGCAGATAGAGATGGGAATGGGTAAACAGATGCTCGAGTTCCGAAATGTCGGAAAAGACAACGGGCTCGCGAAGAGCGTGGCGTTTGGTCCAATCGGCGAGCGCAAATCCACCTCCGAGAGCCAGCAGCACAGCGCCGCTGAACAACGGCCGGCGGGAGATGATCAGCAGCAACCCAACGGCAAGAAGCACCGGGAATAGATCGAGCAAAACCGCGGGCAGGACAGTCATTCGCGCGCCGGCAACGCGGCGCGGGATCAGCCATGCCGCCAACGTCGCCGCTGCACCACTCGTAAACGAAAACGCCTCATACGTCATTCGCACCCACCGGCCGGATTCGAAAGCGATAGCGCCGTAGAATCGCGTCTCCGACCAAGGCCGGAGCCAAATCGCAGAATTGCAGACCGCGTACGAGCGGCCAGGGAAACGCGACGCGGCGTCGACCGCGATCGAGGCCGCGCTTGATGGTGCGGGCGGCGACTTCGGCTCCGATCAGGAAGGGCGCCGGGCCGTCGAAGCGATCGGTCATCGGGGAGGCGAAAAAACCTGGACAGACAATCGTCACCCCGACGCCAAAGCCGGCGAGCCGAGGGCGCAAGGCTTCGGCATAAGCGCGCAATCCAGCCTTGCTCGCGCAGTAACCGGGACTATCGGGCAATCCGCGATAGGCGGCGATCGAGGCAATGACGGCGATCTGGCCGCGACCACGCCGGCATAACGCCGGCACCAACGGCTCGACCGTGTTAATGGCGCCCAACAGATTTACCTGCACTTGCCGTGCGGCGGTTTCGACCCCCTCTGACGGGCAGCCGAGTGCCGGTCCGGAAGTACCGGCATTTGCGACGAGCAGCTCGACCGGGTGCTCGGCATCGAATTCTGTCAGCCATCGCGCCACTTCCGGGGCGTTGGTGATATCGAACGCCGCGACCCTGGCGCGCGACCCTTTGGCCTCACAGGCGTTGGCGGTCAGGCTCAGACGGTGCCGATCGCGGCCAAGCAGACCCATGACGGTCTGTGGCCCCGCATAGGCTTCAGCCAGCGCGGCGCCGAGACCGCTCGACGCACCGGTGATGACAATGGCGCGATATCCTTTTCGCATACCTGCACAATAAGGCTCACGGTTAGGGCGGGAGCGTCCGAAAACTGTCCGCGCGAATAGGTCCTCGCGTAACTACGACAGAAGGGCTAAATTCCATCCCTCGCTGGCGGGCGCACAACTGCGAATCCTTCGCGGCCGTCACCGATGAGCACGAGGAAATCCAACAAACGCGACACTCCGCGTTATGTTGCCGCATTATCCAAAAGAGTGAGGTAAGCGTGCCGCAAGGCCGCTCGCGTCGCCGAGGGCCGGGCTCGGCAGCTCGTGGTGACGTTATCGGGTTGACGGATCAAGCCGCCGTGACGGGCGCGGCGGGCTGTTGTCCCGGCGTGCTGCCTGAGCGGCCGGCTCCGGGTAGACAGGACGGCCTAGGCGCAATAGAAGCGGGTGGGCGAAGGCGCATGGTGCGTTCTTCATCCGGTGGGCTTACCAGCGCAGAGGCCAGCGATGATCGTCGAACAGATCTGGACCGCCAATTCCGGGCGCAATTTCAACTATCTGATCGCGTGCAGCGAGACCGGCGAGGCGTTGGCGGTCGATCCGCTCGATTATGAGAAATGCCTTAAAGCCGCCAGGACCAGGGGCTGGACGATCACCCGGATCCTCAACACACACGAGCATCGCGACCACACCGGCGGCAATGCCGAGATGATCGCGGCGACTGGCGCCAAGGTCTTGGCCCACGTCAACGCCAAGGACCGAATCCCCGAGATGGATCAGGGGCTGCGGGCCGGCGACGTGATCACGGTCGGTAAGACCGTCGAGCTCGAATGCCTCGACACACCCGGTCATACCATGTCGCATATCTGCGTCATGGCCCGCGGCGATAAGCCCGCTTTGTTCTGCGGCGACACCTTGTTCAATGCCGGGGCCGGTAATTGCCACAACGGCGGCCACCCGAACGAGCTGTACAACACCTTTGTCAGCCAGCTCGCAAAGCTTCCCACTGAGACGCTGATCTACCCCGGGCACGACTACATTGTGAACAATCTGGGGTTTACCCTCGATCGCGAGCCGGATAATGCCGCGGCCGAAAAACTGCTGCCGCAGGTCGAAAAGCAGGACACCACCCAGCCGCTGGTTACGACGCTGGCGGTCGAGCGTGAGATCAACACCTTTTTGCGCCTGACGAGCCCGACGGTCATCCGTCGCCTGCGCGAAGCTTTCCCGGACCTGCCCGAAGCCCCCGATCCGAAAACGGTGTTTCTGAAGCTGCGTGAATTGCGCAACAAGTGGTGATGCTTACGCAAGCAACCTTGCGGCTGCGCCTCTAAACCGGAACGCTGTCAGACAGCGGCTCCTCTTTTGCGCGTCCCTGCCTGGGCATGGACGCGCCGCGTCGCCCTCGCCGTCGGGCGTCGCCGCCACGCCGACTTGGCCGGCCGAGTGAGGCTGATCAATA
Source organism: Allostellaceae bacterium (assembly GCA_036495885.1). Classification (GTDB taxonomy): domain Bacteria; phylum Pseudomonadota; class Alphaproteobacteria; order ATCC43930; family CGMCC-115725; genus AP-15. The sequence continues at coordinate 7,661 of DASXMC010000052.1, forward strand.
AGTCGAGATTTCGATCGAGTTGTGGTCGGGGTCGTCGATGTAGACCGACTGGATCGTGCCGGTCGCTCCCGCGCGCGGCCCCTCCATGCGCACCGGCACGCCGCACGCTTCGAGCTGGGCCTTGACGTCGTCGATCGGAGTTTCGCTGACAAAACAGATATGCGCCGGCAGGCGCTTTTCCCCGCTCATCGCCATCGCTCCACCGGCGGCGTCGAGATGGATCTTCTGCGCGCCGAAAAAGAGTGCGGCGCGGCCGTCACCAATGCTCTCCGCTCTCATGCCCAGCACCCGGCGGTAGAACTCGACGCTGCGATCGATATCGGCAACGGTCAGGTTGAGATGGTCTATGCGTTCGATCTTCATCGCTGGCCTCGTCCTTT
>DASXMC010000053.1:0-1616 GCA_036495885.1 Allostellaceae bacterium
GATGCCCGCAGCTGGTTGCTGCCCGATACGCTGACCTTGCCGCTGGTCGTGGCCGGGCTCATCGAGGCGCTCGTCTTCGATCGCTACGAATTGACCAGCCGTGCGCTCGGCGCCGCATTGGGTTATCTGGCACTGCGCGGCGTTGCCTATCTCTACCGCAGGCTGCGCGGCCGCGACGGGCTCGGGCAAGGTGACGCCAAGCTCCTGGCCGCGGCCGGCGCCTGGGTCGGGGCCGCAGCACTGCCGCAGGTGATCCTCTTCGCCGCCTTGGCCGCGCTGGGTGCGGCACTCTGCGCGCGGCTCACCGGCGTCCGCCTCGGAGCGTTCTCGGCGCTCCCTTTTGGACCCTTTCTGGCCTTCGCGACATGGGTGGTGTGGCTGCTGCCGGCGCTATCTTCTTAGCGCCGGCCCGAACCGAATTTCGACAATTTACGCCGGCGCCGGGATCGCGCGCTGGTTGTACATGATCTTGCGCATGCGCTCGCGTTCTTCGGGTGTGAGGCTGGCCGGGTCGACGCGCAGATTGTTGCCGGTCTCCATGCCGCGCTTGACCGCCGGACGGTTGCCGATTTCTTCGAACCAGCGCTTGAAGTGTTTGAACTCGTTGATGTCCTGACCCTGGGCGTCCCAGCTGACGGTCCACGGATAAGAAATCATGTCGGCGATCGTGTAGTCGTCACCGGCGAGATAACGGCGGTCGTAGAGCCGATTGTTCATGACCCCGTAAAGCCGGTTGGCCTCGTCGGTAAAGCGGCGGATCGCATAAGTGAGATCGCCCGCCTCGGGGCCGGCGCGACGGAAATGACCGCATTCGCCGAGCTTTGGTCCCTGATTGGCCATCTGCCAGATCACCCATTGTGCGACTTCGTATTTGCCGCGCACATCTTGCGGCCAAAAGCGGCCCTCCTTCTCGGCGAGATACATCATGATCGCGCCCGATTCGAAAATGCTGATCGGTGCGCCGCCGCCCTTGGGCTCGTGATCGACCAGCACCGGCATGCGGTGGTTTGGATTGATCTTCAGGAATTCGGGCTTGAATTGATCGCCGCGGCCGATGTTGCACGGCACCAAATTGTATTTGAGCCCTAATTCTTCGAGCAGGATCGTCACTTTTTTGCCGTTTGGCGTCGGCCAAAAATGCAGGTCGAGCATCACTTCGTCCTTTCTGGTCCTGGTCTGGTCTGGTCCTGGGTCTGATCGATTGTCGCAAAATCTATGGTCGACACCGGGCGGAGCAGCACCCGGTCGAGGCCGACCATAGCGGGCGGCACCAGCTGTGTCATCGCAGCCGGCTATTCTGGCGGTATCGGCACGATGTCGCGGCGATCGCGATGATCGGTGCAGCATTGCTGCTGGTAACGACCGAGCAGCTGCGGCTCAAGCGACGGCCGGCTGCAAGCGGCGTGCTACAGATCGGTTTCGGTCGATTGCCCCGGAAACAACGTGGCTCGGCTCCATTCCGACCAGTCGCCGGGAACCGGGTTGTTCGGATCGCGGTCATGCCGCCAGCAGATCGTTTCGGCATTGGGGGCGACGACCTTGTGCGTCTGATCCTTGGCCATCGCGAAATGCTCCGTTTTGACATAGCCGTTCGACCGCTCGTTGCAGTCTTCGCT
>DASXMC010000054.1:0-7237 GCA_036495885.1 Allostellaceae bacterium
ACGACCTATGTGGCGCCCGACAACAGTTTCTTTTATGCCAATCTGACGCCGGTCAACCAGCCGTCGCAGCGCGAGTTCATCTATGGCGGGACGCCGGTCAACGCCGCTTTCTACACCGCGACACCAAAGACCCCGAGCTATCTCGCCTTCAATGTGCAGCCCGATGCAGCGCTGCAATCGAATATTCCGTTCATCCGGCTTCCCGCCGGCGCGCTCGCAGCCTCGGCCTACACCTCGCCGCTGATTCTCGCGACCCCGCTCAACGCCACCTTTTCGAACGGCGCCGGCGGCACCAAAGCCTTGCAGGCGAGCCTTGCGGTGGTCGGTTCGGGAGCCGGCCAGAGTTCGGTCATCGTCGTTATGGTCGGCAACGTCTTTGACGCCTCGCTGAACGGGACGAGCCCGACCCAGCCGATCCTGAACGGCATCGTGCACGGCAGCTATCTCGCCAATGCCGCTGGGCAACCGACCCGCATCTATTCGCCCTACGTGACGCCGGCCGACACGAACGGGAACGCCTTTTACGGCAACAGCACGATCTCCGGTTTCGCTTTGACCAACGGCAATTGCTGCGCATCGGGCCAGATACCGTCGCAGGCGTTCGAGACCAACACCGCAAATCAGGCGGTGACAAATTACCAGTTCGCCCAACCCGCGACCGCGACCACCGTGCCGGCGAGCATATCCGGCGCCAGCCAGACGACCCGCCAATTGACCGGATATTTCGGCGGCATCATGACCAAGGAGCCCAACCCCGGCTCGGCCGCGAACCCGATCCCCTATGCGCTCGCCGGCACAGCTACGATCAATACGAACGCCACCAACCTGCAGGTCCAGGCTAAGCTGGCGGGCTCGGATCCGTTTGCGTCGACCAGCAACAGCGGGATCAGCTCGGTCAATCTCGGCTACGGCTCGGTGAGCACTGGCGCGACCAACGCGAGAATCGCATTCGTCAACGACAATTTGTACGCGGCGTTCGAGAACCCGTCGAATCCGTCGACGGTCAACGGCGTCACCGTGCCGGTCAACGACAGCAACACCGGCTCCAATATCTACTTCGTGACGCAATCCGCGGCGCCGCCGCCGGCCACGCTGTTGTCGAACGGGTTGTGCAGCACTTGCCAGTATCTGCAATGGGGTTATTGGGGCGGCGAGCTCGATAGCCCGACCTCGGGTGGAAACTCGGCCCGCACCGATGTCGGGCACATCAACTTTTGGGTTGCCGGGACGCCGGCCACACCGGTCTCTGTAATCTCCAGCCTGAGCGCAAATAATATCACCGGCCGCTATACCGGGAACCTGATCGGCAGCGTCGTCAACAACGGCGCGCAATATCTGGCTTCGGGCGGATTGCAGGCAACTTACGCGTTTGCGACGCAGACCGGCTCGTTCACCGTCAGCAATTACGATATGCTGAATTTTACCGCGACCGGCAAGGCGCCCCTGACCGGATCGAATTATACCTTCGCTTTTAGCAAGTCCGGTGTCGCCGGCACCGTCAATGGCGGCTTTTACGGTCCGATGGCAAGCGAAACGGCGGGCAATTTCGCGTTCACCGCCGGCCCCAAATATACCACCGCCGGCATCTTTGCCGCCGGCCCCAAGCCATAACCGCTGTTTTTATACGTCACGGCGCCCGCGGGCACTGCCCAGCGGACACCGATCCGTAGACGCTTCATGCTTGCAAAAGAATCGGACTCAGGTTTGAGCGTCCGGTCCGTCTGCCGGGTTTGACCCCGTTCAGTGCAGGCTTGGTCCGTTCGGATACGGTTGTCCCGCCTGGCTCTGCGGCGGGACTGCCGGCGGCTGATAGGTCGGTTGACTTAGGACCTCCGAGCCGCCGGGCTTCGGATAAAAGCTCTGGGTCGAGCCATAGGGATAGGTGCGCGGGGTTTGCCCGGTTGGCGCATATTGCCCCTGAGCGGCGGTATCGGGCGGCAGTGACGAGACCGACTGGGCCTGGGCGAGGCCGGCAGCCCCGGCCGCCAGCCCAAGCCCGAACAGGGTCGCTTTGAGGATCTGTTTCATAACGGTATCTCCTGGTGAGCTGAGCAGATATTCTCCTGATGTGTGACCGGGTTCGCCGCGGGCAGCAAATGATAATGTTGCATTGCAGCAATGAACAAACTTCATTTCCCGGCCTTTGATCTCAATCTGCTGCGGGTTTTCGACGCGTTGTTCGAAGAGCGCAGCGTCACGCGTGCCGGCGAGCGGCTGGGTCTGACCCAGTCGGCAATCAGCCATGCGCTAAGCCGGTTGCGCTTTGTCCTCGACGACGAGCTGTTTGTGCGCGGCCCCGACGGGATGCAGCCGACGCGGCGCGCCGCCGAAATTGCGCCGCGGCTGCGTCAGGGGCTCTTGCAGCTGCAATTGGCGCTGACCCCCACCGATTTTTTCCCGCAAGAAACCACGCGTCGCTTTACCATTATTTGCGGCGAATATGTCGGCGCGGTGTTGATCCCCGGCTTGGTTGCACGGCTGCGCGAGGAGGCGCCGCGCGCCGAAATCAGGATCAGGCCGAGCAATATGGGGGTGACCGAGGCGCTCCTCGCCGGCCGCGCCGATCTCGCGATCGGCAGCTTCCGACGCGTCCCGGAGTGGTTTGCCTGCGAGCCGCTGTTCGAGGAAACGCGGGTCTGGGTGCTCAGCAACCACAATCCCGCGGCGTGGGAGGAACTGACCCTCGAGCGCCTGGCGGCGGTTCCGCATTTGATCATTTCCGCGATCGGTGAGGATGAGCAGGCGGTGGCGGGGTATGTCGTCGATCACGGTCTCGAGCGGCTGGTGACGCGCAGCGAGGTCGGCCTGTTGCAAGGTGCTCTGGCAGCGCGCGGATTGACCCGAGCCGTCGGCCTGACGACTCCGCATTTTCTCGCGGCTCTGGCGATCGTCAGCCATTCCGACATGGCCGCACCGCTGCCGCGCCGGCTCGCTGCCGCCTTTGCCGGAACCTACGGGCTTAAGCTCTTCGAACCGCCCTACGCCTCGCCGCCGTTCGCGATCATGGCGTTGTCGCACCGCGAGCATGGCAGCGAGCCGTCGGTCATGTGGTTGCGCGACATCGTCCGCCAGGTCGCCGCCCAAATATGATCGTCAGCCGGCGCCGATAAGCGAGCCGTGGGCTCGCTCAGCCTTCGGGTGGAGCGGCCAGAAATGCCGGCAGTTCGGCGAGCGAACGGATTTCGTGGTCGGGGGCGCCGGGAAGCCGCTCGCGGGCGAGCCCCTGGCGATTGCACCAGACGACCCGCATGCCAAAGGCGGAGGCAGCCCAGGCGTCCCAGCCGTTGGACGAGACAAACGCGATCGCGTTTGCGGCAAGGCCCAACCGGTCGCAAGCGAGTTGATAGACGCGCGGATCCGGCTTGAAGACGCCGACCTCCTCGATCGACAACACCGGGTCGAACAGTGCAGTCAATCCGGCGTGATCGAGAATCGCGGCGAGCGTCGCCGGTGTGCCGTTCGACAGCACCGCGGTCGCGATGCCGTCGTCGCGCACCGCGCGCACCGCAGCCGCCGCCTCCGGATAAGCGTCGAGCTTCAGATATGCGTCCATCAGCCGCCCGCGCAACTCGCTGTCGGCGATCCCGAGGCTGGCGAGCGCAAAATCCAGCGCCTCGCCGGTGACCTGCCAAAAATCGGCGTGGCGGCCTTCGACCGTGCGCAGCCAAGTGTATTGCAGCTGCTTGTCACGCCACAGCGCGGCCAGCCGGGCGATCGTCTCGGCATCGAGCGCGTCAGCGCAATGCTGCGCGGCCGAGGCGGTGTCGAACAACGTGCCATAGGCGTCAAAGACGCAGGCGCGAATACCCGATAGCGGCGCCCCGCTCATTCAGCCACCGTCGCTTTGCTTGCAGAGCAGCTGTTCACACCCGAGATCGTCGACGGCCATAAAGATGCGCTCCAGATGGTGCCACCAGATCCATGACGGGATATCGTACGCCGCCTGCCACACGGGTATCGTAGTCTGCCAGAGCACCGATAAACGATAATCGTCGTCGAGCGCCCGCCGGTCATAACCGGCGACGCCACTGGCCGACAGCGTCATATGGTAATGATCAAGCAGCTTCAATTCGTCGCGGCGTCGATGGTCGGGATACCAGTGAAGCGCCATCATGTAAGCAAGATCGTCCGTGCCCGTGCCGAGCCGCCAAGCATCCCAATCGAAAAAACGGACACCGTCACCGCCGTCCGCTCGCGGCAGAAAGACGTTCCAGACATGGGCATCGCCGTGTACAACCGTCACATTCCGATGCGAATGATAGCGCCTGGTCAGGCGGGGCCCAGCATCGATCAAGCGCCGGTAGAAATCGCGGCGCTCGGGCGACAGGCGCTCGCCAATAAGATCGGCAAACCACGCGACTTTCTGTGACAGTAGTTCAAAGTATTGGCTGTCGTGCGTCGACCAGTTCCCAACCGAGGCCCCAAGGCGAGGATCGTCCCACCACTCGGCGTGAAACCGCGCGCGGGCGGTAATGATCTGTTTGCTTTGTTCCAATGTTGGCGGCAGCGGCCAATTGCCGAGGGTGAAGTGCGAATCCGTCAGATCCTCGAGCAGAAGATGCCACATCTTCGCGTCGACGTCCGCCGCGGCTTCGAAACAGCGCGGGACAACCCGCGCCGACATCACCGCGCCAACCTGCTGGTAAAATGCGGTCTCGCGGTGACCCGAGTTCCAATGAACCTCCGGGCGCTCCGGCAAACCGGTCTTCAGGATGAGCGAACGCGGTGTGTAGGCGAGTGCACCGTCATATGAGAGGCGCAGCCTGATGATGCGCGAGAGAATCGTGTCGCGCGAGCTTTCGATTACAACAGCGGTAACATAGCCGTCCGAGAGAGCGCCGCAGCGGCGAAGCGCTCCGGTCAGGTGTTCGGCTTGCGCGGCCTTTGGCAACCCTTCCAAGGTCATTGTCCATCTCCGCTGCGTCCTCTCATTCCGCCGCGAGCCGCTTCTTTGCCCTCGGCCAGCGGCCGGCGACGAGCGGCAATACCTCTTCGATCAGCCGGCGGGTTTGCGCCAGCATCTCGGCATCGCCCTTCGCCGCCGGGCGCAGAATGAATTTCGAGATCCCGGCATCGACATAGGCAGCAATGCGGTCGACGATGACTGCAGCGTCGCCGATCACAAAATACCGCGCGGGATCGCGGCCGGTGCGTTTGCGATAGGCCTCGAACAACCGTTCGAGTGCGGGATCGTCGGGCGGGCCAAAACGAAAGGCGATACCGGCGCCGTAATGATCGTCGTCGATCGGCCGGCCTTCGGCAATTGCGGCCGCCCGGATGGCCTCGACAACCGCACCGATGTCGTCTGGGGTCTCACCGCCGGCCTGCCAACCGGTGCCAAAGCGCGCAGTGCGCCGGATTGCCGCCTGAGTGGAGCCGCCGATCCACATCGGCAGATCGGGCTGCACCGGTTTGGGACTGATCGAGGCGCCTGACAGCCGATAATGCACACCTTCGAAATCGACCTCGTCCTCGGCCCATAAGCGGCGAATGATTTCAAGCCCCTCATCGGTCTTGCGGCCGCGGGTCTTGGTGTCGAGATTGAGGGTCCGCCATTCGGGGGCGAGCGGGCTGCCGATGCCAAACGCCGGCAGCAGCCGGCCCTCGGACAAGACATCGATCGTGGCACACTGCTTGGCCAGCAAGACCGGATCGCGAAACGCCAGCGACAACACGTTGACGCCGAATTTGATGCGCCGGGTGCGGCCGGCGAGTGCGGCCATGACGCTCATGCATTCGAGGATCGGCTCGCGGCTGATCATCCGATCGGTCTGCCACAGCGAGTCGACACCGCCCGCTTCGCACAGATCGACCAAGCGCCAATACCCGGCCACACTGTCGAACGGAAACTCCATCAACCCAAGCCCGAGGGCGACATTTCGCGGCATTGTGCACTCCACGGCCTATGACCGCCCGATCTTATCGGCGAACCGCCGGAGTGGAGCAACGCCTTTGCCGACGCGAAGCGAAAAGCGGCCGGCGTCCCACCGTAAGTCAGCGCCTATCTTGATCCCTACCGGGCGCAGCAGCGGGGAACGAAGACCGGATCCGTTAGTAATTCACTTTGGAATTTGGCCACCGACTTGCCCGGGCTTGGCCCGGGCATCCACGAGAAGCCGATCTGCCTGTGCCGCGGCTCGTGGGTGGCCGGGCCACGCCCGGCCAAGACGGCTGGAACTAAGACAACACCGGCAAAGTAAGTCGCTACCCGGGATCAGCCTTTGGGCGGCAGCACCTGACCGCGGATCTCGCCGTCGGGATGCATCGTCGTGTGGAGATTGACGTACCACTGGCCGGCCATGAATTGTCGCGCCTGCGGCGGCGTCAGGGTGGCGCGACCGGTGATCGGGCTCGACACCGGGCCGCCCTTTTTGGTCAGCCAGATTTGCACGTTCGCGTTCTTGCCGGGGCCGGCGGGTCCGTGGAAGTGTGCCATTGTGGCCGGGCTCGACAAACCGCTGTACGTGATCGACCAGGTGACGACCCGGGTCTGCGGGTTATAGGTCAGATCGGACGTGCCGCTGCCGGTGGTCGTGACCGGCGGCACCTGCTGGTCGCCGCTCAGCGGCACGGTGAAAGAAATCGGCGCCGCCAGCGCCAGCCCACCCGAAGAGGCGGCGCCGATCAATCCGACGATCACCCACACGCCGACCCAGCCTAATATTTTCGCCATATTCCCTCCCTCTCCCGGACGGCAAACCAACGTCGCGTCATGATAGACTGCCCGCCCGCTCCGGGCTATCCGGTCGATATCGAAGCCGAAGCCTCCGTTTCCTCTAACGCGCGAACGGAAAAGCCTGGCATGGGCACGCGAGCGGCAAATCAAGATCACAGCGCGGTTTTTCCCGACTTGATTGAGTTTCGCCAACGCGCGATGATGCACAGTAATGCAAACGCAAGAAAATGTTAGTGGAGGCTGGATATGCGCGCGATGGACGTCATGACCACCCCGGTCATCACCGTCACTCCCGATACGACGGTGCGGGATTTGGCAAAGCTGCTGTCGGAAAAAGGGATCAGCGGGGTGCCGGTGGTCGAAGGCGGCGACCGGCTGGTCGGCATCGTCAGCGAGGGCGACCTGTTGCATCGCGCTGAGACCGGCACCGAGCGCCGCTTGCAGAAACGGCGGTCATGGTGGCTCGACTCGCTCGCTGCCGAAGAGGAGGCAGCTCGCGATTATGTCAAGGCGCATGGCCAAAGGGTCTCCGACATCATGAGCCGCGATGTCATCACCGTC
>DASXMC010000055.1:0-1850 GCA_036495885.1 Allostellaceae bacterium
GGCGGCAACAGCTGCGTCGGTGAATGCCAATAACGGCGCAGATCATTGTAAGTGGTACGATAGTCGTTTGCCCAGCTGCTGTCGGCGCGGCAGAACACCGCTTGGCTGGCGAACGGCAGGAAATAGGCCGCCGTAAGGCGATCGCATAGGCGACAGACATAATCGACGTAATGGCGGGGCTGGCGCAGCGATACGACCCCGTTTTCGTCGAGAAAGCTGTTGACCACACTCGCCGGCGAATAACTGCACAGCAATATCCGTGGCTTTTTTATATGGTCGGCCAGCCGGCGGATTGCGCGCAGCATCGGCGGCGGCGGCTTGGCGTCGTTGAGATTGAGGATCAGCGCACTCGGCGTATCGATCAACAACAGGCTGTCGTCATTCCAGACCGGGATCGACAGGATCGCCACCCCTTCGCCGAGCGCCAGCCAGCGGCGCGCCGGGAGAGTTTGGGCGCGATAGCCGTGCTCGGTCATCTGCCGCAGAAAGCCGCGCTCGGCCAGATCGGGAAAGAGATAAGTCGGCCCGGCGCCGAGGCGGCGGATCGACGGCATGTGGAAATGATCGGGATGCTCGTGCGTCACATAGATGTGAGCGGTCGTTTGCAGCCACTCGATGTCGTCGGCGCTCGGATAATGCTGCAGCCACCAGCTGCGCCAATAGACCGAGCCAATCAGCCACGGGTCGGTCAGCAATAGCGGCCGCTCGCCCTCGCGGTAAACCGCGAGCGAGGCGTGGCCCAAGGTGCGCGCCTTCAGGCTCCCCGCCGCGGGATGCGCGTCAGTCAACGCCGCCACCAGATCACGCCTCTTCCGCGGCCGGACGTGTCAGCCGCAGCTTCAGCGGATCGGCGCCGTCCCGCAGCGATTGTCGAGCCGCCCGCCATCGGCGATCGCCATGACCACCATGATCTCGGTCGGGCGCGGCGCGTCGGCGAGCGACACCGTGATCGTGTCGAAATGCGCGAACGACCAGGAATCGTCTTTGTGGCCGAGCGGCACATCGAGGGTGGCTCCCACCGCCGCGACTTTGACGTTGGACGAGATCACCGCTTGGCCGCCGCCGATTGCGGCGCGCATCGGCCGGCCCAGCATCGGGTGGACGCAGGCACCGCCATGTTCCATCTCGCCATCAACGCCGACCAGTGCGCCCTTGCCGTACGACACGGCCGGGCCGTCGAGTAATCCGACAAGTTCGGGCATGATCCGCTCGCCGAGTTCGGCGCCGGCTTCCCATAGAGCGCGCAGATCGGCAACGCGCCGGCCGGCGAACGGGTTGGCGATGACCGCGATCCCGACCGCGCGCACGATCGGCTGCGGTGCCGGTACCCCCAATTCGGAAAAGACCACCTCGCGCAGGGTGACGATTTTGCGGATGTCGGTCATAGCCGCTTCCCTCTACGCCGCGCCTTGCGGGCGGTGGCGTTTGACGGCTTCGGGGTTGGTCGAATCGGCGCCCATGTAAATCCCGCGCTCCCATTTGCGCTTTAACGGATCGACGATATTGAGCGCCATGCGGCCGATATGCTGGATTTCGATCTCGACGGTTTCGCCGTCCTGCAAGGCGCCGAGGCCCTCGTGATTGGTGCCGCAGGCGATCAGGTCGCCGCTGTTCAACGTCATGACCGTCGAGGCGAACTCGATCAGCTCCGGCACCCGGTGCTCCATGTCGTCGGTGTTGTAGTTGTGGCGCAGCTGGCCGTCGTTCCAGAACCGCACGATCACGTCATTGGGCTCGGGGATTTCATCGGCGGTGGCAATGCACGGGCCGATCGGCGCAAAGGTGTCAAAGGATTTGCCGAGCCAGCTGCCGGCCTTCCAGGTGCGCCGGCCTTCGCCGCGCGCCGACAC
>DASXMC010000056.1:0-4614 GCA_036495885.1 Allostellaceae bacterium
GTCTTTCGGAGGGCCAAGGCCTCGTCGAGCGTGGCGACAAAAAACAACCGGCATCCCGCGGCGGCGAGGGAAGCGGCGACAACGGTGGCGCCGAGGCCGTAGCCGTCGGCCTTGACGACCGCCGCGCACTCCGCGGGCGCCACGCGCTCGGCCATAAGCCGCCAGTTCGCGACGATGCCGGCGACATCGATTTCGAGGACGGCAGAGGCGCGCTCCGCCGGGTCGTTGTTCATGCCTATCAAGCGCCCGTCCGGCATGATCGTTCACTCGTCATCTGGTCATCTGCAGCCCAGCGCAAAGATGGGGTCCATGTTACGCCGATCACACGTAGACCAAATGCGCCTTCCGGGGGCATTTTCCAAAAGCCAACGGAGAGGAGGCGCGATGAGCGAACAGCGCAGCGGTATCGGCGACAAGCCTAAGCGCCGCGAGGATCAGCGCTTTCTGACCGGGTGCGGCGCCTATCTCGACGATCTCGTCTTTGACAGGTTGACCCACGCGGTGGTGCTGCGTTCGCCCCATGCGCATGCGCGAATCGTCAGCCTCGACGCCGCTGCGGCGCGCGGGGCTCCGGGCGTGCTCGCGGTGCTGACCGCCGCCGAGGTGTGCCAAGACGGGCTGCTGCCGCTGCTCCCCACAGCGGTCGCCAATACCCAAACCGGCGAGCCGTTCGCGTTTGCGCCGCAGCCGGTGCTGGGCGCGGACAAGGTTCGCTATGCCGGCGAGCCGGTCGCTCTGATCGTCGGCGAAACCCGCGAGCAGGCGCTCGATGCGGCCGAATTGGTCGGGGTCGAATACCAGCCGGTGCCGGCGGTGACGACAACCGATGCGGCGGGCGCCCCGGATGCGCCGCAAATCGCGCAAGAGGTTCCCGGCAATCTCTGCTTTGATTGGCGTACCGGTGACCAAGTCGCGGTCGACCGCGCTTTTGTGGCCGCTGCCCACATCGTCAGGTTGCGTCTCGATAATCATCGCATCGTCACCAATCCGATCGAGCCGCGCGGCGTCATCGGCCTGTGGGATGCCGAAAAGCGGCGCTACACCGCCCATGTCTCGGCGCAGAGCATCCACAACACCCGTGACCAGGCGGCGCGCGCCCTCTGCGTGCCGCCGGCCGCGGTGCGGTTTGTCGCCCCCGATGTCGGCGGCGGCTTTGGCGCCAAGAACTTCATCTATCCCGAGCACGTGCTGATCCCGTGGGCGGCAAGACGGGTCGGGCGACCGGTCAAATGGATTGCCAGCCGCAGCGAAGTCTTTCTCGCCGATCACCAGGCGCGCGACCAGATCGCCGACGCAGCACTGGCGCTCGATGCCGAGGGCCGCTTCCTCGCTCTCAAGGTCGAAAGCATCGCCAATGTCGGGGCTTATCTGGTCAGCGCCGGCGGGGTGCAGACATTCCAGTATGTCCACCTGCCGGGGACGGTTTACCGTATTCCGGCAATTGCTTTGCGGGTTGCCGGCGTGCTGACCAATACCGCCCCAATCGGGGTCACCCGTGGCCCCGGCTTTGCCGAAGCGGTCAACATCATTGAGCGGCTGATCGACAACGCCGCCCGCCAATGCGGTTTCGACCGCGCCGAACTCCGCCGCCGCAATCTCGTGCCGGCGGCGGCGATGCCTCTCATCAACCCGTTCGGCAACAGGGTCGATAGTGGCGCCTTTCCCGAGACCTTTGATCGTGCTCTTGCCCGCGCCGATGTCGCCGGGTTTGCGGCGCGCCGCCGCGACAGCGAGGGGCTAGGCATGCTGCGCGGGCTCGGTTTTGCCTACCACATCAAGGCGACCGGCGGCTCACCCAGCGAAAATGTCGATATCCGGTTCGAGGAGGATGGCACGGTGGCGCTGATCACCGGCACCCAGACGATCGGGCAAGGCCACGAGACGACCTTTCCGCAGATCCTGGCCGACCGGCTCGGCGTGCCCAACGAACGTATCCGTCTCGTCCAAGGCAACACCGACCTGATCCCGTTGGGCGGCGGTCACGGCAGCTCGCGGGCGACCTATATGGGCGGCACCGCGATCTGGCGCGCCGCCGACGAGATCATCGCCAAGGGTACCCGCGTCGCCGCCGAGGCGCTCGAAGCCGCCGAGGCCGACATCCGCTTCGAGGACGGCGATTTCGTCGTCGCCGGTACCGACCGCCGGGTGAGGTTGCTCGAGGTCGCAGCGATCGCCCATGCCAAGGGTGCGCCGCTCGACACCTACTACGCCTGGACGCGCGAGTGGATGACCTATCCCAACGGCACGCATGTGGCGGAGGTCGAGATCGACCGCGACACCGGCCGGGTGACGCTGTCGCGCTATACCGCGGTCGACGATTACGGTGTGCTGGTCAACCCGATGATTGCCGCGGGTCAAGCCCATGGCGCCATCGCCCAAGGGATCGGACAGGCTCTCCTCGAACACGCTGCCTATGATCCGGGCTCGGGGCAGCTCGTCGCCGGTTCGCTGATGGACTACGCTCTGCCGCGCGCCGACGACCTCCCGCCTTACGAGCTCGGCTTCAACAACACCCGCTGCACGACCAATCCGCTCGGCGTCAAAGGCTGCGGCGAAGCCGGTGCGGTCGCCGCCTTTCCGGCGGTCGTCAACGCGATCCTCGACGCGCTCGCTCCCCTCGGCCCCGCCGAACTCGCCGGCCCCGCCATCCCTGAGCGGATCTGGCGGGCGATCGGGGGCCATCGTCGCTGATCATCGACTTGCCCCGAAATTCCCGTTGAACCGGGAAATAACCGGGAATTAGCTGTGTCGCGGACCCTGCCAGGAAGCGAAAGCCTCGTTACATCAATAAGATAAGCCTCATTCTGCAGGTCCGATAACCGGGAATTCTCGACACCTTAACCGGGAATTTGTTGGTTGGAACCGGGAATTCAGGGAGATGCCGCGCGGGGGTGGAGTGCACCCGCCATGACGACCGCTGCACGCGGGTCTGTCGCCAACATCGTCCTCCATTCCTGGTTGTTGCGCGCGCAAAGATCGCGGGCCTTCTGCGCGTCCGATCTTATGCATACTCGATGATTGTGGCGAGAATGCCGTTGCTTATGCAGGCCGGCAGAACCGTTTCAGTTCAGGCATCGTCCGCCAGCGCCCACGCTGCAGCGGAGAGGTGTCGCACCAGGAACTCGATGACCGTGGCGACGCGCGCCAGGCGGTGGCCGCCGGGCGGGGTGACGACGTTCAGCGCAATTGGCGGCATGGACCAATCCGTCATCACCGCCTCGAGCCGACCGGCTGCGATGTCGTCCGCCGCCAGGAACTCCGGCTGCACGGCGAGCCCTAGCCCGGCCAGCAACATCGGCCTTAGCGCATCGGCGTTGTTGGCGCGCAGCGGGCCGGTTGGCGCGATCGTCGTCTCGTCGCCCGAGTTGTGGATGAAGCGCCAACGGTCGGGTGTGGGCAGGTAGGCGTAGCCGAGGCAGGCATGGTCCGCGAGGTCTCGGGGGTGATCCGGGCGTCCCAGGCGGGCGAAGTAGTCGGGAGCGCCGACCAGCAGGCGGCGGACCCGGCATACGCGGCGCGCCCGCAGGGTGGAGTGGGCGAGCGCCGCTATTCTCAACGCGAGGTCGAACCCGCCGCCCACCAGGTCGAGCACCTCGTCGGAGAGGTGCAGGTCGATCGAGAGCTGGGGATAGGCGGAAACCAGCTCCGGCAGAAGCGGCGCTAAATGGGCGATCCCGAACGACATGGGTGCCGTCAGCCGCACCAAGCCTTGGGGCACGAGAGCCTGCGACATGGCCTCGGCCTCCACGGCTTCCCCCTCAGCCAGGATGCGCGCCGCACTGGCGGCAGCGCGCCGCCCGGTCTCGGTCAGGGAGAGGCGCCGCGAGGTGCGGTTCATCAACGAAGCGCCGATCCGGCCCTCCAACCGCGCCACGGCCTTCGACACCGTCGCTTTGGAGAGGCCGAGATCGGCAGCCGCCCGCGCGAAGGAATTGGTTTCCGCCACTTTGGCGAACACCGCCCAGGCTTCGAGGTCGGGGAGACGAGGCATTGGCACTTTACGGAAACGATGAGTTTCCATTGTTTCTATTTATTCGACACCGCGCCAGCCCAATCTTTGACCTCGACGGACCCGAAGTCCTGGAGCGTTCAGCTCTGAAAGGGCATGGAACAGAGGATAGGACCCATGATCGAACTACGACCCTACGATAGGCTGGGTGGCGGCCACCACGATTGGCTCGACACCCGCCACCATTTCTCGTTCGCGGACTACCATGATCCGCGGCGCATGCACTGGGGCGCGCTGCGCGTCTGGAACGACGACGAGATCGCCCCAGATTCCGGCTTCCCGCCGCATCCCCACGCCAACATGGAAATCATCACCTATGTTCGGCAGGGTGCGATTACCCACCAGGATAATCTCGGCAATAAGGGGCGCACCGAAGCCGGGGATGTGCAGGTGATGAGCGCCGGCTCCGGCATCCGGCATGCCGAATACAATTTCGAGCCGGAGGCCACTCGGATTTTCCAGATCTGGATCATCCCGCGCGAAGAGGGCGGCAAGCCGGTTTGGGGGGCAAAGCCGTTTCCAAAGACGGACCGCGCCGGGCATTTCGTCACGCTCGCGAGCGGGATCGCGTCCGACGACGATGCCCTGCCGATCCGTGCCGACGC
>DASXMC010000057.1:0-7082 GCA_036495885.1 Allostellaceae bacterium
GCGATGCTGTGGACGATGGCCGAGCCGCTGCTGCAGACCCAGATCGGCGCGGCACCGCAGCCGCGCGGCAACGACAGCGACTGTCTCGCCCCGCATGGCGTCTGGCATTGCGCCGGCGAGGACGAGTGGCTCGCCGTCGCCGTCAGCGACGACCACGAGTGGCGGCAGTTGTGCGGGGTCGTCCCGGCGCTGGCGCCGCTCGCGGAATACGGGCTGGCCCGGCGATTGGCGGAGCGGGGACCGATCGATGCCGCCCTCAGCGCCTGGGCCTGCGCCCGGTCGGCCAAAGCCGCCGCGGCGGCGCTGCGGCACGCCGATGTCCCGGCGGCGGCACTGGCGAGCTCGGCCGACCTCGTCGCCTGCGATCACCTGCGCCGGCGCGGCTTTTGGGACGCCTATCGAGACGGCGTCCTTCCGGGTCTGCCCTGGCGCGCGAGCTTTGGCCGCGCCCTCGGACCCGCCCCCGCTCTCGGCGCCGACACCGACGCGGTGCTGCGCGGCGTGCTCGGCTATTCCGCCGCCGAGATTGCCGCACTGCGCCGGACCGGGGTACTCGGATAAGGCGCGCATGACCTGCAGCGAAAAGGAAAAGATGCTGGCCGGTGAATTGTACCGCGCCGAGGCGGCGGAGCTGGTCGCGGACCGGGCCGCGACGGCCGCATGGCTAAAGCGCTACAACGCGGCTTTGGCCGACGACGCCGAGGCGCTGCGCGCAATTCTCAGAGAACGGTTGAGCGAGGTCGGCGAAGCTGCGGTTATCCGTCAACCCTTCTACTGCGACTATGGCTACAACATCCGGCTCGGAGCCGGCGCTTTTCTCAATTTCAATTGCATCATTCTTGACGTGGTCGCGGTTGTGATCGGCGACGGGGCGCAGATCGGCCCCGCGGTGCAGATTTACGCCGCCGACCACCCGCGCGATCCGGCGCTGCGCAGTACCGGGCTCGAATTTGGCCGCCCGGTCGAGATCGGCCGCAATGTCTGGATCGGCGGCGGCGCGATCTTGCTACCGGGCGTTACGATCGGCGACGACGCCAGTGTCGGCGCCGGCAGCGTCGTCACCCGCAACGTACCGCCGGGCATCACCGTCGCCGGCAATCCCGCCCGCCCTACCGCCGCGCGCGGGCAAGCGGACACGCCGGGCTAGTTTTGATTGAAGTGGTATGCCGATCGAGCAATATCGGCTAGATCTGGGTCTGGTCGCATCGTGCCTCGTTGCGGGATTGAGCGCGCGGCTGAGCCCGGTCCCAATCTGACGGGGCCAACCCTTGCGCAATTTTGATCGAGCGGAAGCGACGAGATCGGTTCCTCTTGATTGTGTTCGCGATGTCCGTAGGGCCGCGCGGTTCGCCGGGCCAATTGCGCCGGTTGCGGTGGTCCTCGCCTCGCTTGCCGTCTTGCGGCTTGCGATGGCCGCCGCTCTGCCGCTCGCGCCCGATGAAGCCTACTATTGGGTGTGGTCGCGCGCATTGGCGCCCGGCTATTTCGACCACCCGCCGATGGTGGCGCTGTGGATTCGCGCCGGGACCTGGATTGCCGGCGACACGCCGCTGGGTGTTCGATTGCTCGGCCCGCTGTCGGCCGCACTCGGTTCATTGCTGCTGTGGGATGCGGCCGAGCGCCTGCTGCCCGGCCGCAGCGCCGGGTGGGCGGCGGTCTTGCTCGTCAACGCAACCGTCCTGGTCGGCGTTGGCGCAGTGCTTGCCACCCCCGATGCCCCGCTATTGTTGTTCTGGACTCTGGTGCTGTGGGCCATGGCGAGGATTATCGCCGGTGGCTCGGGCATGTGGTGGCTTGCGGTTGGGCTCTTCGCCGGGCTCGCCTTCGCCAGCAAATACACCGCGGCGCTGTTGGCGCTCGGGATCGGCATCTGGCTGGCGATGGCGGGGCGGCAATGGCTGCGCCGGGCCGAGCCCTACGCCGCGGGCGTCGCGGCGCTGGTACTCGTAGCGCCGCTGCTGTGGTGGAATGCCACGCACGCCTGGGTCAGCTTTGTGCGCCAAGGTGGACGGGCGGGGGTGTGGTCGCCCGAGCGGGCGCCGCAATACCTGGCTGAGCTTGTCGGCGGCCAATTGGCGCTCGCCACTCCGCTGATATTTCTGTTCCTCGTCGCCGGCGTGACGCTCGCGGTGCGCACCACCTGGTTGAGGCGCGACCCGGGCTGGACCCTGCTCGCCATCATGAGCCTCGTGCCGACACTGGTCTTTCTGCAGCATGCGCTCGGCGATCGAGTTCAGGCGAATTGGCCAGCAATCGTCTACCCTGCGGCTGCGATAGCGGCGGCGGGGCTGCGGGGGCGGTTTTGGCAACGGTTGTTGCTACCGGCAGTTGGGTTGGGGTTGTTGATGACCGCCGCAGTCTATGTCGAGGCAGTGTTCGCGCCGCTGTCCCTGCCGCCCAAGCGCAATCCGATCGCATTGCAAACCGCCGGTTGGCAACGGTTTGCCGCAGCCGTCGATGACGCCCGCCGCCGCACCGGCGCCGACTTTGTCGCGGCAGAAAATTATGGCGTTGCCGCCGAATTGGCGCGAGCTCTTCCGCAGAGTGTGCCGGTGATCGCGCTGGGGCCACGCTGGTCGAGCTTTGACCTGCCGCGCCCCGCGGTTGATGGCCGTCCCGGAATTTTGGTCGAACCGCGCTATGATCCGACGCCGATATGGCAAAGCGCGCGACCGATCGGGACCTTAGTACGCAAGCAAGAGGGCGTCGCGATCGAGCGTTTTGAGCTCTATTATGCCGTCCCCGATCATTGGACGAGCGCCGCATTGCTCCCCCATCCGGCGGCCGAATAGCGGTTTGCCGCCGCGATTTCGCGATCTCGATCCGCCGCGGCGCTCTCTAGCGCCAATCAGTTCCGCCAATTATATCTATCGCTTGTGCTGCGCCGCGCTGCGGCGACCGCAGCAACCATATTATTCTGGGGTCGCGTAATGAAAATTGGCTTTACCGGGCCCGATTTGCCCCGCTCCGGGGCCGCTGCCGTCGGCATCTGGGAAGAGCGGGTGCCAACCGCAGCCGCGCGCCGCCTCGACGAAGCGACGGGTGGTGCCGTCGCCCGAGCGTTAGCGGGTGCGGCGCGGTTTAGCGGCAAAAAGGGCCAATTGCTGCCGATTGTCGCTCCGGCAAAGCTGCCGCTCAGCCGCATCGTGCTGGTCGGCTTGGGCAAACCCGAGGAGGCCAGCGCTCGGGTCTTCGAGGAAGTGGGTGGAGCGCTCGCGGCGCATCTCGACAGCGCCGGCGAAACCGAGGCAACCATTGCCGCCGAGATTTTCGAAACCGTACCGGTCGGCGTCGCCGAAGCGGCGGCATCGATCGGGTTCGGAGCGCAGCTGCGATCCTATCGCTTCGAGCGATATAAAACCAAACAGAAGCCCGAACAGAAATCTTCGCTGGCGCAAATGACGGTCAGCTCGGAAGCGCCGGGAGCGGCTGAGCGCGCCTATGAGCCGCTCGAAAAAGCGGCCGAGGCGATTTCATTTACGCGCGACCTCGTCTCCGAGCCGGGGAATGTGATCTACCCCGAAACCCTGGCGGAGCAGGCTCTGACGTTGCGAGCGCTGGGCGTCGAGGTCGATGTGCTCGACGAGCCGGCAATGCGCGCGTTGGGAATGGGCGCCTTGCTCGGCGTGGCCCAGGGCAGCGCGCGGCCGCCTCGGCTTGCGGTCATGCAATGGCATGGCGCCGGGGCCGGCGGGCAAGCCGCACCCCTCGCTTTTATCGGCAAGGGGGTAACCTTCGACACCGGTGGCATCTCGATCAAGCCCGCCGCCGGCATGGGCGAGATGAAATGGGACATGGCCGGCTCGGCTGTGGTGATCGGACTGATGCGGTTGCTTGCGGCCCGGCAGGCACGAGTGAACGCCGTCGGCGTCGTCGGTCTTGTCGAAAACATGCCGTCCGGCGCCGCGCAGCGGCCCGGCGATATCGTCACTTCGATGTCGGGCCAAACGATCGAGGTGTTGAACACCGATGCGGAGGGCCGCCTCGTTCTGGCGGACGCGATGTGGTACTGCCAGGACCGCTTCAAACCGCGGCTGATGATCGACTTGGCGACCTTGACCGGTGCGATTGTCGTCGCTCTCGGTCATCACCGCGCGGGGCTCTTCGCCAATGACGACGAGCTGGCGGCGCGGTTGGTCGAAGCGGGCAAGGCGGTCGGCGAGGAAGTGTGGCGCATGCCGCTTGCCGAGGCTTATGACCGCGACATCGACAGCGACGCGGCCGACGTCAAGAATATCGGCGGCGGCCGAGCCGCCGGCAGCATCACCGCGGCGCAGTTTCTCCAGCGTTTTGTCGGCAAAGTGTCATGGGCCCATCTCGATATCGCCGGAATGGCGTGGTCGAGCAAGGATGCGCCGACGGTGCCCAAGGGTGCCACCGCGTTTGGCTTGCGCCTGCTCGACCGCTTTGTCGCCGAATACTACGAGAAGGAATAGCGGCAAAAAGGAACGGCTGTCGTTGGCAGAGATCGGCTTTTACCACCTGTTGACGACGCGGCTGGAAAGAGCGTTGCCTAAACTGCTCGAGCGCGCTCGCGCAGCGGACCATCGGATCGTAGTCCAGGCAGGCTCGGCCGAGCGGGTGGCGCAGCTCGACGCCTTGCTGTGGACTTACGAGGAGGCGAGCTTTCTGCCGCATGGATCGTCGCGAGACGGAAACGCTGCGGCCCAGCCGATCTGGCTGACCGCGCGCGACGAAAATCCGAACCAGGCGACAATGCTGGTCATGATCGATGGCGTCGAGGCCAGCGATCTGCCGCTGTTTGCGCGCTGCGCCGACATTTTCGACGGCAACGACGAGAGTGCGGTCGAAGCGGCGCGCGGGCGTTGGCGCCGGGCGCGCGAGGCCGGGCATAGCGTCACCTATTGGCAGCAAACCACTGATGGATGGGACCGCCGCAGCTGATCCGACCCGGTTTTTCGCCGATTGCCGCGCCAACTGTGCGACGGTATAACCCGGCCGCTTGCCAAGCCTGAAGGACCGCCAATGGCGATAGAACGGACCTTGTCGATCCTCAAGCCGGATGCGACGCGACGCAACCTGACCGGCGCCATCAACGACCGCTTTGAACGGCAAGGTCTGCGCATCATTGCGCAAAAGCGGATCAAACTCACCGCCGAGCAGGCGCAGCGATTTTATGCGGTTCACGCCGAGCGGCCGTTTTATCGCAGCCTGGTCGCATTCATGACCTCGGGTCCGGTCGTCGTACAGGTGCTGGAGGGACCCGATGCGGTCGCCCGCTGCCGCGAAATCATGGGCGCCACCGACCCAGCGAAAGCCGATCCGGGAACCATCCGCAAGGATTTCGCCGAATCGATCGAGGCCAATTCGGTGCACGGCTCTGATTCGCTCGAAACCGCGGCCGAGGAAATCGCTTTCTTCTTTTCGTCGATCGAAATCGTCGCCTAGTGCAATTCAGCGCCGGTTCCGAGGCGGCCGGGAACATTGGCCCGTTGCTGCCGAACCGTCCTCCCACGAGGATGCGGTGGGTATGGCTCGCGGGCATGGCTGAAGCCGGTCTCTGCGCCGCAGCACTGGTGTTCTTCCCGCTGCTCGTCCTCATACCGCGTGGTGCCGCCGCACTGGCGTCGGCGGTCGTCATCTTTGGCCTCGTTCTGGTTGCGGGGCAGAGCCGGCAATCGCTCGAGCGCCGCTTCTTAACGGTCCCGGCAGCCCTGTTGACAACCCTCGTCCTCTGGGGTGCGGCGTCGGCGGCATGGGCGCCGGATCCACTGCGCGCGCTCGATCAGGCGGCAAGGATTGCCGGTCTAGTGGTTGCCGCCGCCGCAGTGATGTCAGCCGATCAGGTTTTGGCGCCGCGGCGATTGGCGGTGTTTCTGATGGCCGGTTTTGTTGGTGCGATGCTGATGGCAACGGCCGATCTCGTTACCGGCGGCGTGCTCAGCAAGCCGTTCTCCGATCGGGTTTATCAGCCGGCCTGGCTCAATCAGGCGTCCGATGCTTTTGCCATTCTGCTGCTGCCGACGGGTGCGGCGTTGGCGGGGAGCGGATCGCAGCTTGCAGGTTTCTTCTTTGTTGCTGTCGGCGCCGCCATTATTGTTGCGCTCGCCGGGACGGCGGCAAAGGTGGCGCTCGCTGCGGGAGCGATATGCGCGCTCTTGTGCTATTACAGGCGGGCCCCGGTCACCCGGATCGCCTCCGTGCTCCTGGTCCTGACCGTCACTACCGCACCCCTGACATTTGCTCGCAGCGATCGCATCTCGGGGCTGGTTCATGCCGCCGATTGGGTCAAGTTCTCGGCCGGCCATCGGCTGTTGATCTGGTCGTTTGTCGGCGATCGCATCGCCGAGCATCCGCTGCGCGGCTGGGGGCTGGAGGCATCGCGCGCGATTCCCGGCGGCCGCGATCCGATCCGTCCCGATCAGACCTGGTTGCCGCTGCACCCGCATAATGCGCCGCTGCAGATTTGGCTTGAACTCGGTGTTCCGGGTGCCGTGCCGTTTGCCCTCTTGGGCGGCTGGCTGTGGCTCGCTATCGGCAACGCCGAATGGCCGCGGCTCTACGCGGCGGCGGCCTGCGGCAGTCTTGCCGCCGCTATGGTCGCATCGTTTGCCACCTACGGCGTTTGGCAGGAGTGGTGGCAGGGCACCTTGTTGTTCTCGCTGTTTATGACCCTGGTGATGGCGCGGGTGGCGCGCGCTCGAGCGGAGTCAAACTGATGCGGGTCTTTACCGCCTTGCCGCTGGGCTGTTGGCGAGAGGTCGGCGGCTTTGCCGCGGCGGCCGAAGCCGCGGGCTTCGATGGGCTGACCACCATCGAACTGGGCCACGACCCGTTTGCACCCCTCGCTTTGGCCGCGGTCGCAACCCGGACATGCCTGCTGACGACTTCGGTCGCGGTGGCCTTTCCGCGCAGCCCGACGATCTTGGCAAGCCAGGCCTGGGATCTAGCGGCGAACTCCAACGGCAGGTTTGTTCTGGGCCTCGGCAGTCAGGTCAAGGGCCACAACGAGCGCCGCTTTGGCGTTGCATGGAGTGCCCCGGCACCGCGATTGCGCGACTACATCGGGGCGTTGCGCGCCATTTGGCGGTGCTGGGCCACCGGCGAGCCGCTCGACTACC
>DASXMC010000058.1:0-1572 GCA_036495885.1 Allostellaceae bacterium
AGGGCGAGCGCGGGAACGTCGTGCGCGGCACGATGATGTGCTCGCTGACCCAGACATCGCTGAGCCCGAGATCTTCGGCCCGCTGGGCGGCGCGGCGGATCTTCTCAGGGGTGGCCTGCTCGCCCGCATGGGGCAGGTGGATCCCGAGCTGCATCGCATTCTCCCCCCGCTTGAGCGCCTAGTAGGCGCAATCGCCGCGACCGGTATTCTCGGCGGCGGCTGCGGCGGGCGGCAAGGCTTGTTATCGGCCGCCGCCGGCGGCGAGATCCGGCCTGTTGAGCCACGGTCGCTCGATCGTCGGACGGCCGAGATAAAATCCCTGCAGATAACCTACACCCGCTTCGCGCAACAGAGCGGCCTGCTCAGCGGTCTCAACGCACTCGGCGACCGTGTGAAAACCAAAGCCGCGCGTCAGCTCCAATAAATGCCGCAAGATGATGCGGTTTTCTCGGCGCGCCGGGAGGGTATGGACAAAGGACCCGTCGATTTTAATGATGTCGACGTCCAATGCCTGCAAATGCCGCAGCGAGGTGTGGCCGGCGCCGAAATCGTCGAGCGCCACCCGGCATCCGGTGCAGCGCAGCGCGTCGACAAAGCGCGCCAACTCGGCGATATCGTCCAATGCCGCGGTCTCGGTGATCTCGACGACCAGCCGCGGGGCGCAATCCGGGCGGCCGCGCAACAGCGCGATCAGCGAGCGCAACCACGGCCGATCGCCGGCGGTTCGTGCCGACACATTGAACCCGAGCCTGACCGAGGAATGGGTGGCGACCTCGCCGAAAGCGCGGTTCAGGACATAGCGGTCGATGAGGCCGATCAGGCCGGTTTCTTCAGCCGCGGCAATAAACTCGCCACACGGGACAAGACCGCCATCGTCGTCGCACAGCCGCAACAGACACTCGAAATAGTCGACTTCTCCTGAGGCGGCGCAGAAAACCGGTTGGAACGCAAACAGCAATCGCTCCTCGGCAAGGGCTGCGTGCAACTTCTCTTCCATCGCCAAATGGCGCCGTTGTCGATTGGAAGCGCGCGTCAGCCGCGGCTGATGCAATGGCTCACTCACCGGCATGCCTTTGCTGTACGACTGCAAATCCGGCGGCTTGCTTTGGCAATCTGCCCCGGCGAGCCCGGTTGGCTGCAAGCTAGCGGCTCATCCGTGTACGAAGGCTTAACCCGACGACCCTGCCGCCCCTCTACCCGCTTCTCGACCCGTTGCCAATCGGGCGGGCGCGTGAGAGCAGAAAGTCGAGTGGCAAACCGCAAATCCGCGCGATTGCTTTGATGATCAGACGCGTTCAGGTGATTCGTTCACACCAGCTCGAAGCGCCGCGCCCGGCCGCCACGGTTGAGCAGGTCACGTGCGTCAGGGGTCTGCGCAATCGCAAGGCGGTTGCCGAGCTCGGGCGGCGCGCGCCACAGCACTCGTCAAATCCTCCGCGTGCCGCTAAAAGCAACCGACAACGATTGGCGAGCCGCCATGCCCGAGGATTTCTACCGCATCAAGCGCCTACCCCCTTATGTCTTCAGCGACGTCAACGCGCTCAAAGCCAAAGCGCGAGCCGCCGGGCGCGA
>DASXMC010000059.1:0-4533 GCA_036495885.1 Allostellaceae bacterium
CTGCGTCGCCGGCGTCGGCGGCGATGTGCTCTTCCCGGTCCTGATCAGAAAGGCTTCCTGCAGGCCGACGAGCAGCGGCCCGCGCGCGACGATCTCCTCTGCCAACTTCTCGACGCGCGCCGGCGGATTTGAGGCGAGCACTTGCGCGTAGGCAGCATCGACGGCTTGTTCCAGAGCGGTCGAGGTGCTGGCGCTGAGAAGGGCATTCACATCGGCCCCGACATACATGTTCATGGTCATCACACTGCCCTGGACCTCGGCCGACTCACCGCGCAGCGCAGGACTAAGAACAAAGAATGCGACAAGAACAGCCAGTCGGAGGCTCAGACGATTCCTCACCATACCCCACCTCATTTTCGACTCGAAGTGATACGCCCCGTTTCCCACGCGATGGAGCGCATCTGGTCAAGTTAAACCATCAGCAGAACGTAATGCGGCGATCGCGGTTCTGTGGTGAAGATCCTTTGCAAAATCCAGTCCGCGATAAAGGGCCTCAACCTTGACAGAAACAACGGAGATTTACGATAGGCTGAGGGTTTGGGTTTGCGCTGCTGCCAATTGGAGAATTTGCCTTGTTCCGGGGCTGATGCTCTCCGCTTCGATCCCGCGCGTGCCGGGCACAAACACCAGCCAGTGGTGGTTCTCTGGGGTGAATTGGAAGTCCCAGAGGCTTGCCCTGATAGCGGCACCAGGACAATACGTGCGACGTAAGACCGGTCGATTTGACCGACAGGGGTTGCTCGCGGGCTCGGTTCTTTTTGAACATAACTTTTGGGACGACATACCCCTTTGAAAAGGCTGACGCTGCTCAGCGCGGCAAAAGTTTTGAGGCCCAATGTCGGCTATCTGATCCGAGGCGGCCGATCGGGCTTTTCGTCGGCCCTTGCCCCAAATCAATCAACGCGCGGCCGATAGCCAAGCTCTACTGTTCTCCCCTTTTTCATTTCGGAGGTGTCCAATCTAACCCATACTTGTTGAAGATCGACTTCAACGTCCCATCAGCTCCCAGCGTGGCGAACGCGGCGTTTATCTTTTCGAGCAATTCACGGTTTCCCTTCCGCACCGCGAATGCAGCCCTGGGCCGGTGCGACGCAGATTGGTAGGTGTCGGCTACCCGCGCCCCATGAGGCAGGCCATCTGTTTTGGCTGCGTACCGCGTCTCGACCCCCGGTGTGATGGTCGCCCTTATCTGACCCGACGATCTTGCAATGGAATGGCCCGTCACAATCGAGGAGCAGTAATCGGGGGCAACAAGTGGTTTTCTATTCAAACGTAAAGACACGCTTCCGGTCGTTCTTCATGCTGATCACAGTCCAGGCCCGCGAATTTGCTTCGTCCATCAGCGATTGGTCGAACGTGCCGACCGTGGTGTTCGGCAGTCCGCCCGCGGGCCCGTAGGCGTACTCTCGCGTCGGATCGTCGTGATAAACCAGCATCTTCAGCCGCGCGCCATTACCCGCGCCCGTCCATTCCAACATCTGGCGATCTCCGGTGGAGTTGCCAAAGGCGGCATAGGGGCGCTTGCCAATAAAGAGATCGATCGCGATCGGCTTGCCGTCGAAATTTGAGTATAAGAACAGCTTCGGCATCCGCATCAGCTCCGGCTTGCCGTTTTCGATCTCATACTTCGTCACGAGGCTCGATCCCACGATCTGCTCGGACGGGATGCCGTATACGCGCTGGCTGTAAACGCGCATGAAATTCTGGCCGAGACCGCTGACGATATAGGTTTTGAACCCGTTGGC
The DNA here is from genome assembly GCA_036495885.1 of Allostellaceae bacterium. Taxonomy (GTDB): domain Bacteria; phylum Pseudomonadota; class Alphaproteobacteria; order ATCC43930; family CGMCC-115725; genus AP-15. Next base: position 1,746 of record DASXMC010000059.1, read on the forward strand.
GCGAAGGAGATGCATCATTTCGCAAGTCCGATTGATTTTGTTGGGCTAATTTTTCCCCTTTTGTCCCGCCGACGGCCGGCAAAACGCCTTCAACCGCCGCTAGTGGAAAATGCGACGCACGGGATCAGCGATTGTTCCGATCACGCCGCGCATCTTCAATCCGACGCAGACGGCAATGCCGACGATGTTCGGCCCGGGCATGAACTGACAAAGGCTCACTATGTCGGCGAATTCCTTGTCGCTGATCCAGCGGCGGGTCTCGACGGCGATACGGCGCGCCCAGACGATCGATCCCTCCGCCCCCTCCGACACCGCAAAGCGAGACGGTAAGGAACGCGGTGAACAGCGCGACGAGAGAAACAGGCTGCTCCATGTACTGTTCTTGCGTCGCCTCGGTCATTTTGACCTCCCAGCTGGGGGCGTAGCGCCCATTCACGCGTGCTCATGCGGGTGGCGGTGATGCAAGTCCGGATAATGCGGATGCTTGTGTAGAACTCGCGGGTGCCTGTGCCAGTGGGTATGCGGCTCTCCCGCCGGATCGTCCGGCGCATGCCGATGTTGGTGATGGATGTCATGCGCATGCCGGTGCTCATGTTCGAGTGGCTCATGCAGGTGCTCGTGCTCGTGCCTCTCCGCGAGATGCAAATAGACGCCGACCGCCATAAGCAGGGCCGCGGCGATGAGGGGAACGGTCAACGGCTCGCCGAATAACGGAAGCGCAAGGGCCGCGCCGATAAATGGAGCCGTCGAGAAATAAGCGCCGGTGCACGCGGCGCCCAGGTAGCGTAGGCCGAGCACAAACAACACCAGACTGAGACAGAGGGCTGATTGATGCCGCAGTCGCACTTGAGCACGTGACAGGTAAACCGGTGCTGACAGCGCTCGGTCAAGCTAGCCGTCACCATCGGCGGGTGTTCTTGGCGCCGCCTTGGCCGGAGATTGAACACGCTTGAGGCGTGATCCTTTTCCGCTGGAAATGCGTGGCTTGCCCACTCCTCCGACCCAGCGGCGGCTCAGGGGCAACCTTCCACGTTCACCGCCCACGGGACTAACAGCGGGTCTCGATCAGCCCGGACGCCATCGGCGAAGAGGGGCGGGCGCGAGCCCGGCGAGCCGGTCGCCTTCTCGGCTCCGGAGTTAATCGAAGCCACCCCTCAGGGCCCGGGGCACCCGCAGCATCGGAACCCGAAAGGCTGTGAACACGGATTGACCCGAGAGCCGGCCGGCGAGAAACTTTGCCGGGAAGCGTCGGAGCGGGAGGTCGTCATGAGCGTGTCAGAAGGGACAGGGATTGTATTGCAGCCCGAAGAGGGTCAATCCTATTGGCAGCCGATTTGGGCGAATGGCTATTCGATCGTCAAACTCAGCCCCAAGCATGGCGGTCCCGACGCTCTTGCGATGGGAGTCCAAGTCATTGCGCCCGGGGGCTACGTCCGCGAGCACAGTCACACCCCGAATCAGGAGATCCTGTTCTGCTTTGAAGGGAAAGGCACGATCCTAGTCGACGGGGTGCCGCACTCGTTCGTTCCCGGCACAACCGTTTATGCCGGCCCCGGGGGTCAAACACAAGATCATCAATGATGGACCGGGGGAGCTCAAAATGACCTGGACCTATCTGCCGCCCGGGTTGGACGACTTCTTTGCGGCGATCGGCCGGCCCCGCCGGCCGGGCGAGCCCGCACCGGAGCCCTTCGAGCACCCCGCCGATGTGCACGCTATCGAAGCCAGGACCGGTTACGGCCCGCCGATCGAGGGCTGAACTGGCGATTCCCACGCAAGGGAGGACGCGCATGACCGAATTCGCTGGGAGGACCGCGGTAGTCACCGGCGGCGGCAGCGGCATGGGCCGCGAGCTCGTCCGCCAGTTGGTGGCGGAAGCCTGCAATGTCGCGATGTGCGACGTCTCGCCGACCGGCCTGGCGGAAACGCAAAGGCTGTGCGAGGCGGCGGGATTGCCGCAGGGGCTGCGCGTCACGACACACATCGTCGATGTCGCCGACCGGACGCAGGTCGAGCGGTTTCGCGACGAGGTTGCCGACCGTCACCAGACCAACAAGATCCACTTGTTGTTCAACAACGCCGGTATCAGCGGCGGCGGCAGCATGATTACCAATAGCCGCGACGAATGGGAGCGCACGTTCAACATCTGCTGGGGCGGCGTCTATAACTGCACCTGCGCATTTCTGCCGATGCTGCAAAACGCCGAGGAGGGCCACATCGTCAACACCAGTAGCATCAACGGCTTTTGGGCCTCGGTCGGGCCACGCATCCCGCATACCGCCTATTCGGCCGCGAAATTTGCCGTAAAGGGTTTTACCGAAGCGCTGATCACTGATCTGCAGATCAATGCGCCGCACATCAAATGCTCGGTCGTCATGCCCGGCCAGATCGGGACCTCGATCCGCGGCAACACGCGCAAGATCCATAGCGGCGATCGCGAGGCGGACGCGATAGATGCTGCCAGTCTCGCGCAGGCGCGAGAGCGATTTGCTTTGCTGGGCCGCGACGTCTCGCAGCTGTCGGCTGATCAGTTGCGCAACCTCGTAGCCGAGCTCGAGCGGCGTTTTCGCGACGAGGCGCTGACCAGCGCGGCACAGGCCGCGACCATCATCCTCGACGGCGTCATCAACTAGGCGGGCGCAATTCGGGGTTCTCGAGAGAGAGGCGGTCGGTCCACCCCGCCGTGCGGGAGAATTCATCGAAGAACGCGATGTCGTAGGCGCGTTCCGGCGACTGGCGCACCATTTCGTCGATCTTGTGAGCGTCCTCCCCGACGAGAATGCGCCAG